>JAFYMA010000146.1 GCA_017556845.1 Clostridia bacterium
ACGATGCGCCGAAAAGCCCCGTTTCCTCCTCTGCGGTAAACAGACACTGTAAGCGCGGCATAGGCTCCGTGCTTTCAAGCAGAGCGAGCATTATGCCGATAGCGGCGCCGTCGTCTGCGCCGAGAGTCGTGCCGTTTGCGGAGAGCTTGCCGTCCTTTTCATATATCTGTATCGGATCCGACGTAAAATCGTGCGTGCTCGATATTTCCTTTTCGCACACCATATCCGTATGGCCCTGCAAGCAAAACGCAGGAGCGTTTTCATATCCCGTCGATGCGGGCTTGTTTATCAGAACGTTACGGTTTTCGTCTGTATAATATTCAAGTCCGTGCTTTTTTGCAAAATCGCAAAGATACTGTGCGATCTTTTCCTCCGAGCCTGACGGACGCGGTATTTTTGAAATTTCATAAAAATACTGTAAATGTGTCATTTTATATCTCCGTTTTAAATTATTTCGTAAAGATTTGCTCTGCCTCTTTTACCGCAGAGTCTTATTGCACCGACGCTTTCAAGAGTCTTTAATGCCCCGGACAGTCTTACTCCCCGCAATCCCGTTTTTTTCGATAGCTCGACAGCGGTAAACTCGTTTTCAAGATCGCACGGCAAAAGCAGAGAATGATCGTCACACCCTACCTTTACGATGCTAACGAGCCTTTTCGGAACACGGTCAAACCGCATTAAGCGCGTTTTTCTTTTCGGATTCGTCATACGGTATTCGACAAGCTCCGTAAAGCACAGATGCACCGTAAGATCGGGATTTTTCAGATGATCCTTTATAAAATACAGCTCCGGCAGAACACTGTACGCATTTTCCCTTTTGGGCGATCTTCTTTCCTTGCTCATCTCGCCCGTATCACCGTTTAAGACTGATATATATTTCACACACGCTACGGGAAATACGATATTGACCTTGTAAAGCGGAAGAAATGCGGATAGCTTTTTATTAAGATTTCTGAAATCCCTCGTCTGTATCTCCGTTATTACGCCGTCTTTAAAAATGTCGGCTATATATCCGCAAACGGGAAACTCGTGATACGCCTTGTCGGGCTCTGATGCGTACTTTAAAACTGCGTGAAGCGTTCCCTCTGAATACGTGCCTATGTTATATCGCTCGTGCTCTGAGTGCATAACGGTCTGCATAGCATCGTTGAACATCTGCTCTGTAAACAGTACGCCCATATCATACCCCCGTTTAAAATAATGCCGCTATTAAAAGCGTATACGGCATTTTAACACATAATCGCACAAATTGCAATGTTTTTTACCTTAATAATTATTAACAGTTTTGCCTTGACACAGATGAAAAGCTATGGTAAACTGTATTTACTATAAAACGTACGGAGAAAGATATGACATTAGGCGAAAAGATCAGATATTACAGAAAAAAAGCATCGCTGACGCAAGCACAGCTTGCAGGCGATCATATGACGAGAAATATGCTCTCGCAGATAGAAAACGGCTCGGCAAAGCCGTCTTTGGCAACGATCGAATATCTGACGCGCCGTCTTGATCTTCCATGTGGCTTTCTGCTTACGGAGAAAAACGACATAGGTGAGTACGATTACTTAAAGACCTTACAAGAGTATAAGACGCTTTACAAAAACGGCGAATACAAGCGTATCGTCGAAAAGGCGGAGCGGTATGACGGCGACTTTTCCGACGAGATCTCCGCAATGCTTGCAGACTGCTATCTTTCCCTTGGCAAAAGCGAGTACAGATCGGGCGATATGCCTCTTGCCGAAAAGCATTTTTACGCCTGCATAAGCTATTGCGGAAAAACCGTTTACAATACGGACGATCTTAAAAATACCGCAAAGCTTTATATGAATCTTATCAACTTCTATTTTGGAAAATACGCAGGAGATTTCGTTGATTTTTCGGACGATTCTTCCTTTGGCAACGACTGCCTTTGCGAATATCTTTACGTATACTGTCTGAAGCTGATAGAAACGGGCGGTGCGGAGCACGCTATTGCCGCATCCGAGCTGCCGATTTTTTCAAACGAATGCTTCGTTATGCACATATATGCAAGATACGAAATGTCAAAGGGTAATTATGCAGAGGCAAAGCAGATCATGACTGAGCTTCTCGGTTACCCCGCAAGCGAGCATACTGCACAGCTTTTATATAACGTATATTCCGATATGGAGTCGATATGCAGAAGCGGTGAGGACTACAAAAACGCTTATAAATACGCAAAGCTAAAGGGCGACTTGTATTCTGCGATCATCCATCAAGTCTGATCGGTATTGACAAACGTCGCGTTATGTGATATAATACGAAAAAAACAAGCATACGGGTGCTTTGAGGGAAGTTCGGTGAAAATCCGTCGCAACCGCCATTACCGTAAACGCATTTTTTGCAAAGTCGGAATACTCACCCCGTGTGCACGGCACCGATCATTCGGAACATTTTTGGGCAAGGAAAAGTGCGGCCGCTTTCTGTTGGGGAGTGGTGTACCTTTCCCGACTGTTTGCCGCTGCGCTTTTACATTTGCTATCATTTGTAAAAGCGTTTTTTTCGTTTTACGGAAAGGAAAAAATATGGCGTATTCAAAAGAAAATTGTATATCGCTGCTTGTGGAAAAGAAAAAACAGCTGAAGGAAGAAGGATCAGACCGTTATCCCCGCAGATCAGATTTCGATGCGTACGAGGTGATGGCAATAAAGGCACATCTCGGCCCGTGGCCGCGCGCACTCGAAAAGGCGAACCTTAAGGAAAGGACTGAAAAGAAATGAAAAAATTCTTGATCATCACGGTAATTTTATCCGTTTTGCTGACGTTATACGTATTTGCGAGCAATGACGTCGTATACGTTACGATAGCAAACGGCACGCTTTTGGCAGAACGCAAGGCAGTAGCCCTTACAGATGCCGACGGCGACGGGGCGATTACTATAAACGACGCCCTTATGCTTGCGCACGACAATAAGGACGATTACGGCTATGCAAAAACGGAATACGGTCTCAGCCTTACGAAGCTCTGGGGAGTAAGCGCCGACGGATTTGGATATTACCTTAACAACGGTATGGCGTACAGTCTTTCAGATACGGTCAAAAACAAAGATGAGATATACGCCTTTGCTTATACTGACAGCGTGGGCTTTTCGGACACGTTCTGCTTTTTTGACAGCTCCTATACTCAGGCAGTATGCGGAGAGGATATAAAAATGACGCTTATGCAGGGAGCGTTTGACGAAAGCTGGAATTACACACCTGCACCCCTTGCAAACGCAAAGATCATGGTTAACGGTGAAAAAAGCGGTATCGTTACCGATGAAAACGGCAATTTCACCGTGAAATTCGATATTGACGGCGTATATAAGCTCAGCGCCGTAAAGGAAGGGGCAAATCTGACGCCTCCCTATGCAGAAATAGAGGTAACTCAGGTATCAGATACCGGTGACGGTGCGGTATCCGTCATTATTTCCGTAATATCTGCGTCGCTTTTTGCGTGCCTTTCATCTCTTGCGGCAATACGCTCTTCGAAAAGAAGAAAAGAAAATGCGTAAGCTCGTCTGTCTTTTTCTCGTATGTCTTCTTACGCTTAATGCATACGGGCTTGAGATCACCGAAAGCACATCGCACGCAGAAATACAGAGCTTTATAAACGGTGACCTTACGGAAAACGCGGGCATCAGCTCCGAGTGGTATATATTTGCTTTAAGATACGGCAATTACGATTTTTCATCCTACACGCACGCCCTTGATAAATATATCGCCGAAAACGATGTTCCATCGGTAACGCTTTTAAAATACGCCCTTACATATCTTGCGTGCGGAAGAAATACCGAGTCTGTTTTTGGTATGCTGAACGGCGTTCGGGAGCAAAGCACCGTGATGTATACCGTTTTTGCCCTGCATTTAGCAAATAACGGAATACTTTTGAACGGCAAGGACACAGCTATGCTCTGTACAGAGCTTTCAGAGCGTCAGAACGGTGACGGCGGCTGGTCTGTTATAAGCGACAGATCTGACGTTGACGTTACCGCAATGGCACTGCAAGCACTTGCAGTCCACGCTGACGAATACGAAAATGCCGTTGAAAGCGGTCTGTCCTATTTATCGTCGCATCAGAATGAAAACGGCACGTTTTCAAGCTACGGAGCGGAAAACTCCGAAAGCACAAGTCAGGTCATCATCGCTCTGTCCGATCTCGGAATAGACTGCAAGACGGATACACGGTTCATTAAAAACGGGCTTACCGTGCTTGACGGGCTCGATACCTTCAAGGTTGACGGCGGTTACAGCCACGCTTTAAATGGGCAATACAGCACCCTTGCTTCATCGCAGGCTATGTGCGCCGTTGCCGCGTATGAAAACGGCGGTTACTTTTACGTTTTTGAAAAGCCCTCTATACCGTCTGCACCCGAAACGGACGCTGTGAAGCCCTTGGAAACCGATAACGTTCAAGCATCGGGCACCGAAGGTGCAGACACGTCGGACGAAAAAAAGGACTCTATGCCATTATGGCGGATAATATTCATAATTGCCGTATGCATAGCGTTTGCCGTTATATGCTTCGTTCTTATAATAAAGAAAAAGACAAAGGCACAGAATTTCATAACGGCGTTTTTAGCCTGTGCGCTTGTTATATGCATATCGTTTTTTATCAACGTGTCAACTCCCGATCAGTATTACGGGCAGGCAAGCGGTGATAAAGAGCCGACAGGATACGTTACGATTTCCGTAATATGTGATAACGTATCGGATAACGGGATCATCGTTTCGGAAACTAAGATCGGATTTTTTGAGCATCAGTCGGTATACGATATACTGCTCAGTCTTTCAAAAACGCACAAATTCACGCTTGACGTAAGCGGAAAGGGCGAATTTGCATACATAAGAGCAATTAACGGAATAGCCGAGCATAAATACGGCAACATGTCCGGCTGGGTATACACCGTAAACGGTATATCGCCGCATTTATCGTGCGGGGCATATTATCCGTCAGACAATGACGTAATACGCATATATTATACAACGGACGGAACAGACGCCATTTCATAAAACAAAAGAACGCTTTGTGATAATAGCATCACTCTAAAGGACAGTTTTCAAAAATACGGTATATCTTCAAAGAGGTATGCCGTATTTTACATTTGTATCCACAAAGGCAGTGCTTGCCGTCGGGAAAATTGACAAGGTATAGATGAACAAAAAAGGCTCCCTTGTGTAAAGGGAGCTGTCAGCGAAGCTGACTGAGGGATTGTTCTACGAGATGATCAATATACTCACAAACACCACGAAAGTTTTTATGTATTTCATTATTGGGTATTCTGACAACCGTCAATCCGTATTCTTCAAGAAAAGCAGATCTTTCTTCATCGTATTGCTTTCCTTGCTCGGTATAATGTCCCGAACCGTCAAGTTCTATAACGAGCTTTGCCTCTGCACAGTAAAAATCGGCAATATATTTACCAAGAACCTTTTGGCGCAAAAAACGAACATGATAAGTGCGCAAAAAATCATACCAAAGATGCTTTTCTTCTTTGGTCATATTCTTCCGTAGCATTTTTGCGGTAGGAACGATATCTTTATTGTGTTTTCGCTGCATTACAATCCCTCCGTCACGCTATTGCGTGCCACCTCCCTTTACACAAGGGAGGCTTTTGGCGCATCAAAGCCTTACTGCTTCTATATAAAAAATTGATTAATAAAATTTATGTAATTTGTTATAACGTCTTTTCAATTTCACAAAACATTACTTATAAGCCTATTATATCACAAAAACCGCAGAAAAATCGATCTGCGGTTTTTTCTGTCGGTAGGCAATTTACTCTCAAAGCTATCCTTAAGAATACGTACCATATGCCCGAAGCGTTCTTTTCATTTTAATTGAAATCTTATTTTTCCGTTTGTTCCTTATCCTTGACGTATCTGCCCAAAATTCCGCCTGCTATTACCATTATCACAAATCCCAAAAGATTGTTCAAAACGGCAAGAGCGTACTGCTCGGCAAAATAAAGGTAATGCACGAGCTCCTCAGGCGCACCTGCTGAGGCTATCTCCATAAACGTGGACGCCGTTCTTACGATAAGATCGCACGCAAGACTGACGGAGAAAAACTGCACCGCTATTCGTCTGTTTACGCATTTTCCGCCGAATACGCTTTTGATAAAGGCGAAAAAGCCCTTTTGCTCCGACGGTGAAAGCCAGCGCGCATCTTCCCTTTTACGCATTTTTTTCAGTGCGAAATGCGTATACGCTATGAGGACCGTATTTTTCGACAAAAAGAATACCGCCGTTATCATAGCCGATACGAGCGTCATAAATCCGTTTGCATCGGAAATATCGAACACGACGTAGCCGTTGACGACGCACACGCAAAGATAATTCATAAGGTATGAAAAAAGCACGCCGCACATAAGAATTGAAATTCTCGCAAGGCTTTTTTTCACCCCGTAGCAATACACGGACAAAACGACCGCCGCATACGAAAAATACGTAGCCATGACCGTTATTGCGGGTAACAGATACGACAGTATCATATCAAGGACAGTCAGCGAGTAGTCGCCGCGCACGTAGTACCCGTGAAGATATGAAAAAAAGAAATCGTTTATAAGCGGAATTATCAGCGCAGAAAAAATCAGCGACATCGTAAGGAGCTTTGAAAACTCATATTCCCTACGAGCCGCTTCTTTATCGTGCAGTATAAACG
>JAFYMA010000147.1 GCA_017556845.1 Clostridia bacterium
ACCCATGTGGTTATCAAGCTTTGCAACCATGCCGCCGCCTGCAAGGTTTTCAAACGTCACCGCAATGTTTCCGTTTCCTCTGAATATCGGATATGCCTTTCTCATTTCGATAAGTCCCTTATAGAAAAGCATCGTCTTGTATTCATCACTGTCAGCAGTCAGAACGTCCCACTTGATATTGTTTATTTCATCGCTTGACTTGTAGCTGTTTTCATCACCGTCTTTCGTGCGGAGCATTTCCTCGCCCGCCTGCATAAACGGCGTACCCTGCGAGATCATCAGTATAGCCGCGCCGAGCTTGTTCATGGCAATTCTGTCCTGAACGGAGCTGTCGCCGTTTGAAAGCTGGAGCTTATCCCAAAGAGTGTGATTATCGTGCGCACTCATATAGTTTATCACTGCCGCGCGCTTTACCTTCCAGCCTGCAGCCGCCGTAACGCCGCCGGAAATACCGAATTTAACCTTATCGGCATAAGCTGAATATGCGCCGCTTATATAGCCCTTTGAGGTCTTTTCAAACACACTGCCCTTAAGACCGTCTCTTATTGCATCGTTGAATACGGAAATTGCGCCTGCTGCTCCGTCGGTAACAGTAATATTGCTGATATTGCTCTGATTTGCCTGAGGCTTGCCGTTGATGGTGTGTCCCATCGTCCAGCCCTCACCGTAGATAAGTGCATCGGGGTTTACACCGTGTACAGCCTGCTCTACCTTTTGCATAGTTGCAAGATCGTGCAAGCCCATAAGGTCAAAACGGAAGCCGTCAAGGTCATATTCCTCAGCCCAATACTTCACGCTGTCAACCATAAATTTACCGAACATATATCTTTCGGAAGCCGTATCGTTTCCGCATCCGCTTGCGCTGGAGTTTGCACCCGTCGCCGTATATCTGTAATAGTAGTACGGAACGATCTTATTGAAAGCGCTGTTTGCATCGTAAGTGTGGTTATACACGACATCCATAACAACGCCGATACCAACGTCGTGAAGCGCCTGAACCATTTGCTTATATTCTTTTATACGAACCTCGCCGTTATACGGGTCTGTGCTGTAGCTTCCCTCGGGAACGTTGTAGTTTTTGGGATCGTAGCCCCAGTTGAACTGCGTATCGGGAGCTGCCTCGTTGACCGTAGCGTAATCGTATACGGGCAAAAGATGAACGTGCGTTATGCCAAGATCTACAAGATAATCAATGCCGACGCTTACGCCCGCTTCGTTTTTAAGTCCCGTTTCGGTAAACGCAAGATATTTGCCCTTATACTGCGACTGCTTTATCTTATTGCTGAAGTCTCTTACGTGTACCTCCCAGATAACAGCATCCGTATACTTTTCCGTCTTTATAGGCGTTGCGCCGTCCCACTTTTCGGGGTTGGTCTTTGAAAGATCGACTACCATACTGCGATCGCCGTTAAGGCCTGCTGCCTTTGCATACGGGTCAGTAGCCGTCTGTGTTCCGACTGACGTTGTAACGGTGTACGTGTAATACGTGCCGTGACCGCATTTTTCGGTATATTCCCATACGCCCTTTGCACCCTTCGTCATATCAACGGATTTATATGCGTCAACTCCGTTGCCCTTTTCGTAAAGATCAAGCACTACCTTTGATGCAGTAGGTGCCCATACCTTGAACGTAGTATTCTCACCGTTGATGACTGCGCCGAGATCATCGCCGTCATAGGTGTATTCGGATATAAATCTTTCGCTGTCAAATACAGACGTGGGCACTACGGGCTTTGAGCCGTAGCCCTCTATCTCAACTCTGTACGCTTTTGATATATCAAGCTCCTCTGCAACAGTGATTATACCGTTTACGACCTCGTTATTAAGGCTTGAAAGCTCGTTTATCGCTATTTCTCTGTCGCCCTCGTATACCTTTATCTGATCGAATGAGGTTATACGCACCTTCGGGGTGACGTTGTACTGTATTTTATCAAACGCCGTCATACCCGCAATAGTGAATTTCTTTATCATGGTTAAGGTCTTTCCTCCGTCATCGCTCGTATACTGTGAGCCGTCACCGCTTTTAAGATAGATAACGGTGCTTTTTCCGTCAAGCACTGCAAATCTGTCCTCACCGAAATCCTTCGTTGCATTTCCCCACGCACTGCCGCCGGGCTCTGAGCAATCGTAACGGGTTATAAAGCCTACCTGCTCTATGCCCTCAGGGACGTTTACAACTACCTTAGCGCCGTAAGCGCAGGGGTGAAGCACGTATCCGCTTCCCTCTTTGCCATCCCACCACATCCAGATGTCTGCCGTGGATATATCACCCGAGTAATTCCAATAGAACGTGAGCTGATTATAGCCGTCCTCCTCGGGAAGCGTATACTCATCGCTCGTTTGTGCATCCGTCGCCGCGGACGTATTTTCCGATGTTCCCGGTGCATTCGTTGACTGCGGATCGCCCGTACAAGACGTAAGCACCGCACTTAACGCCATTATGAAGCACAGCAGCAACGATATTCTTCTGATCGATTTTGTCATTTTTCTCTCCTATATTCTTTTCTGTATATTGGCATTTTATCCGTTATTTTTTTCAAATGATCTGAAATATACCCTGTTTATTTTTGCAAAGTATTCCTTATCTATACGCGAAAGCTGTTCTGAGGTGAAGCGTGGACGCCAATTTCCCTCTGCAATACCGGGACAATTCATTCTCGTATCGCCGCCGTAGCCGCACATATCCTGCACGGGAATTACGACAAGACCTGCACATGATGACCAGATAGTTTCGATAATGGCTCTGCACGAGGGGGAATACTCTCCGCCCTGTCCCCAGTCGCCGTAGAACTTACAGTATTCCAAAGCCTGCTCTCTGCTTGAAGGATCGGTATCATAAAGCCAGCCCAGAAGCGTATTATTATCGTGTGTCCCCGTATATACTACGCAGTTTTCCGTGTAATTGTGCGGCAGATGCACGCTGTCGTCGCCGCCGAAGGCAAACTGAATGACTCTCATTCCGGCAAAGCCCGTGCTTTTCAGAAGCCTTACGACGTCCTTACCGAACACGCCGAGATCCTCTGCAATTATCGACGGGGAATCTATCTGTTCATTTACCGCCTTGAAGAGCTTCATACCGGGGCCCTTCATCCACTTGCCGTTACGTGCCGTTTCCTCGTCAGCTTTGACCGCCCAGAAGGAAGCGATTCCTCTGAAATGGTCTATTCGCACCGTATCGTACAGCTTAAGGCTGTGCTTTATACGGTCTATCCACCACTGAAATCCGTTTTTCTCCATCTCAGCCCAGTCAAATAAGGGATTTCCCCAGAGCTGACCGTCCTCGGAAAACGCATCGGGCGGAACGCCTGCCACGAGATTCGGTCTGTAAGTATCGGGGTCTATCAAAAACAGATCCGTATGCGCCCATACGTCAGCGGAATCAAGTCCTACATATATCGGCATATCTCCGATTATATTTACCTTTTTTTCATTTATCTTCTTTTTGAGCGCAAACCATTGCTTTGTGAATATATACTGGCAAAATCCGTGGAAAAGTATACCGTCGGCAAATTCTTTTTTGTGCTTGAGCGCTTTTTTGTAGTTACGGAACTCCTCATCCCACTCGTAAAACGGCTTGTTATCAAAATGCTCCTTCAATGCTTTGTAGTAAGCATAGTTGAACGCTTCCCTATCCTTAAGAAACCTCTCAACGTCCTTTTTGCATTTATCGGTTATGGAAGCATATGCAGCTTTCAGCAGGTGCGTTACTGCCTGCATTGCAAAGCCGTAATCGACCGAATACGGTGAGCCGTTGTAAATACACGCCTGAACGTCCTGCTCGGTAACGTAGCCCTCCTCCATCAGCGCCAACGGGTCAATATACATGATATTTCCCGAAAACGCACCGTCCGACGAATACGGGCTTTCACCCGCACCAACGGTATTCAGCGGAAGTATCTGCCATTCGGAAAAGCCCATTTTCTTTATGGATGCAGCAAATTCTTCTGCCTCTTTTCCGAACACGCCTATTGCAAACGGCGACGGCAAAGACGAAATATTCATCAGTACGCCGCTTCTTCTTTCCATCGTAAAAACCTCACTTTCTCTTTATAAACATATTTTTAAATCTGTTTGTAAGAACGCCGCCTTTGCGTGTGTCAATAACGATGACAGTCACGGCAAGGCATATCAGCATAAACGCAGTGACCGACACTGCTGCAGCAACAGATGTTTTATCATTTTCTTTTTTAACATCATCAGTATCCGGATCCGTTTGTTCCGATCTTTCGGTTTCGGCGGGCAAGGTATGCTCATGCTCCGTCAGGGTACTGAGATATATGCCGTATACGCACAGTCTTGGAGTTATTCCGTCTTGTACACCTACGTATATTCTGTCAATTTCATCGTATGATCTTACCTTATCAAGATCAAGCATCACGGTAACGTCTCTCTGCCCCTGAACGAACGATGTGCCAGAAACGGTAACGCCTGCACACTCTGCACTGACGGTTATCGACACTCCATCATCCGTGCCGAGATAATCAGCCTTCATATGAACTTCGAGGATCTTTCCTTCACCGCTTGTATTTTCATCGGGGAAGAATACGGCTGAGCCTTTTTTTAATTCTCTTACGTCGAATGACAGTGCAATATATCCGTCACCGTCATTTGCGACCGACGTACAGCCCTCGCCGCACAGCCATTTTCCGCCGTTATCCGACGGAGAATACACCATATTTCCGTTTTCGTGCACCAAACCGTATTTTACATCAAGGGTTCTTTCGAGCTTTGTGTTATGATTAAAATGCGTGCTGTCGTATCCGTCTATGTCGAACAGCTCGGGATACACGTTTCCGAACAGATTTTTTGCAGATCTTTCATCCATATGTGTGAAGATGCCGCCCATTTTTTCGGCAAATGCGCTTTCTACGGCGAAAGCATCTGCGCCGCCGAATATACATTTATAAAAATCGACAGCCGCCTTACCGTATTCATCATCTCCGTATCCGACCGACAAAACGAAAGCCTCGCATTGAGTACGCACGCTGATATATTTGCAGAACTCCTCGGTATTTTTTCCCTTTTCCGTTACGAACATAACTCCGTCAACAAAAGGACAAACGGGAAGTATCGTATTGAGCACGCTTTTGTAGTCAATGTCACCGTCATATCTGACGGGAAATATTATCTTACTTCCTCCGTTGACGCTTTTTGCGGCGGCATTTACCGTATAAAGCGCGGCAGCACACTGAACTGATGCGGAATACACGGATTTATCCGTTATATTGCCGCCGTTTCCGACTACGAAGCCGTTGAGAACACAGTCCTCGCCGTTATATCTCTGCGTCAAAAAAGCAGTCAGTGCATACAGCTTTATTGCTGACGCCTCATCGTATATGCCGGCCATTGAATAATACCACTCGTACTGCAGATATACTGCTTTGCCGTGGGCATACAGTCTCGGAACGAGCACGTCCAGCATGCTTATAACATCATTCGATATGTAATATTTTTCTCCGCAATATTCGTAAAAATACTCTGTTTTTTCTGTTGAGACCGCAATATCCGCATCTATCGGTAAAAATACGCCCGAAGCATCAAACGATGAGCCGAATGCAAATTTTTCCGTCACGGGCTTTACGTATTTGTTGAACTGTGCCGTTTTTTCTGCACCTTGCACGAACGTCGGCGGGCATAAGGTCACACCGTTTCCATCTTCGTCATAATACACTGACGTGTAGCTGTAAAAAAGTCGGCTTTGCCCGTTATTTCCCGCGCTGTCAAATGTAAATTCTCCGCTTCCGTCCTCATTCACCGCAATCGGTTGTGACAGATCAGCCGTACCGTTGGGCAGTGCCTTGTAAAGATAACATGCACCGTTTTCGGCTTGCGGTCCCTTGAACGATATTTTTCCGTCGTCACCGACGTAGCATTCTGCCGTATTGCCGCCCGATATATTACAAGAAAGGGCGATGTTGTATATCAATATTTCCCCATCAGGTTTTCCCTGAAACTCAAATTCAAAGCGGCATACGCTTTCAACCCCGTCAAGAGAAAAAACGTATGTGTTAAGCCCCTGCACCATTTCCGCACTTACGCTTCGCGCCGAGGAATATCCCTGACCTGCATCTGCGTAGTACAAAACGATCTTAGTGCATTCCGCGCGGTTGTCCGCGGTAAACGTAAGGGCATTCGTGCTTTCATCAAGAAGCGTGTCGATTCTGCCCGTTTCCAGAGTACAGTCTCTGCCGTAGGTGCTCAGAGTAATGATATCCTGCTGAAATTCAACGTCCGCCTTCGATGCGGTATATTCATCAGTCAGAAACTTTTTCTGATCTGACGGAGCAACGGTGTTTGACGTGCAAACGTAATCAACATACAATATTCCCTCACCGTCACATTCAAACGAAATGTCAATGCTTTGAAGCACGCTTGAATCTCTGTTTCTTATGTCAGAAGTAACCGTGAACCATTTTCCGCCCGATATTTCACCGCTCACACTGTATCCGTCACCGTCCGACAGAGTTATAACGCCGTCACACGAGGTCTTGCAGGCGAGCATTATGCTTTTTGCGGAAGAAACGTTGAATTTGTCAAACTCAGCAAAAGCACCGAGCTTGTCAGTACCCGTTATCTTCATTCCGTACGCACCGCAGACACAGTCCTCACTTTGCCTGATATTACAGTCATCATAAGGCCTCCAAATCGTCAGATCTGTCTCAAAATCGTCAATAAGCTCGTGGCAGGAAAACGAAAATTGCTCAGGTTGGATAAGTGAAAAGAAGCCGAGTGATGTTTGATCATGTCCGTTTGCGAGGATCGGAACATCCATTGCAAGCAACGCCAGCAGAACGCATACAAGCTTAAAAATACGCTTCATTTTTCTCTCCTTCCTTATGCAGTAGTTAGCATTATATCAAATTTTTTCTCATATTGCAATAGAAAATTTTCATTGTTTTGATTTATTACAGCGAATTTTATGATATATTTATTGACAGAAAGCGAAATTTTCGCCGTTTTACCGAAGGGGGCTTGGAATTATGGCATATAAGATCGGTATTCTTACGCTGGGATGCCGTGTAAATCAATACGAATCGTCATCGCTTGCGAAATTGCTTATTCAAGAGGGCTTTTCGGTGTCTGCGTTCAACAGTATGTGCGATGCGTACATAATCAACACCTGCACCGTAACGTCCGAAAGCGACAGAAAATCACGGCAGGCAGTACGCAGAGCAAGAACGAAAAATCCAAACGCGCTCATCGTTGCGTGCGGATGCTCATGCCAGCTTTCCCCGTCCGCATTTGCAAATATCGGCATAAACGGCGTTTTCGGCACGAGAAACAAGCTGCAATGCGTGAAATTCATAAAGGAAAGACTCGGTACGGACTTAAGGGGCGATGAGATCAACGTACTTGACCCGTCGTCACTTCCGTACGAAAAAATGAACGGCGCCGTGACCGAAAGAACGCGCGCATACGTAAAAATACAGGACGGATGCGACGGAAAGTGTGCTTACTGCGCTATAAAGAACGCAAGAGGCGCGTCCGTGTCAAATGATGAGGAAACGATAATTGCCGAATTGAAGCAGCTTGCTCTTGACGGCTTTTGCGAGGTCGTCCTCACGGGAATAGAAACCTCGTCGTACGGACTTGATACAGGGTCAGATCTTCATACTCTCGTCAGAAAAGCATCTGAAATAGACGGAATAAAGAGGATACGGCTCGGCTCGCTTGACCCCGCTTATTTAAAGAAGGAAAACGCCAAGTCGCTTTTGGAGTGCGAAAAGCTGTGCCCGCATTTTCACCTTTCTATTCAAAGCGGAAGCAGCAGGGTTCTTGCTGCGATGCGCCGAAAATATAACGGCGAAATGCTGAGAAGAAACATCGAAGATGCCCTGTCCGTTTCTCCCGATCTGCGTTTCAGCTGCGACATCATAGCGGGATTTCCGACGGAAACAGAATACGATCTTATGCAGTCTGCCGAGCTTTTGCAAAAATATCCGTTTTTACACGCTCACGTTTTTCCGTATTCCGAACGTCAAGGAACTGACGCCGTACACTTTGACGGAGCAGTACCGATGGCGGAAAGAAAGGCGCGCGGAGCGTATCTTGACTCACTCGGAAGGGAATCTCTTGCACGTCTTTTACAAAATGACGTCGATACACACCGCAGACACTCCGTTCTTTTTGAAACGTACGAAAACGGAATGCTTCACGGTCACAGCTCGGATTTTACACCCGTGACTGCCGATGGCCCTAAAACGCTGAAGGGTAAGATCGCGAACGTCACATCCGAAAGCGTAAACGGCGGTGTACTGCACGGAATTATCGAAAAGGAATAGCTAATGAAAGAATTTATAATAGGAAAAAACGATGCGGGAAAGCGTCTTGATTCGTTTCTGACGAAGGTGATACCGACACTGCCCGTATCATTGATGTATAAATCCATCAGAACGAAAAAAATAAAGGTCAACCGCAAGCGTGCGGAGCTTTCGTACAAGCTTGTACAGGGTGACAGCGTTCAGTGCTTTCTGAGCGAAGAATTTTTCACCGATGAAAAAAAGCCCGATATGCTTTTCACGTCGTTGCAGGGCAACGTAAATATCGTATACGAGGACGAAAACATTCTTCTTGCGGATAAAAAGGCAGGCATGCTGACTCATTCCGGTGACGGCACATCCGAGCCGACTTTAATTGATGAAATAAAGGCGTATTTGTTCAAAAAAGGCGAATACGAGCCTGAAAACGAGTTGTTTTTCGCCCCTGCTCTGTGTAACAGAATAGACAGAAATACCGCCGGAATAGTAATAGCTGCAAAAAATGCAGAGGCTTTGCGTATAATGAACGAGATGATAAAGCAGCACAAGGTGGATAAATACTATCTTTGCGCCGTACACGGCAAAATGGAAAAAACACACGGCATACTTACTGCATATCTTTTCAAGGACAGCACAAAGGGCAGAGCCTTTGTTTACGATAATGCAGGCAAGGGCAGAACGAAGATCGTGACGGAATATACCGTCAAGCAGTACAAAAACGATCTTTCCCTGCTTGAAATACATTTGATAACGGGAAAGACACACCAGATAAGAGCACATTTTTCACACATCGGCCATCCGTTGCTCGGCGAGGGCAAATACGGCATAAACCGTCAGGACAAAAAGCTCGGATACAGCCATCAGGCGTTGTATTCCTACAAGCTGAAATTCAACTTCGGTTCTGACGGCGGTATACTGTCATATCTTTCGGGCAAGGAATTCACCGTTGACGAAAAAAATATTTATTTTTTGGAGGAATTCGGAATATGAGAATACTTTTTCTGATCCTCAGCGGTGCAGTCAGCGGAATGGCGTATGCCGCATACGATTATCCGATAATAATATATCTGTCGCTCATTCCGTTTTTCTATATAATATTCGACCGTGTTCAGCAGTCGTCTGCCGTGAAGATGTACGGATACGGATTTGCGTTTTTTTACCCGTATTACCTGGCTGTATTTCACTGGTTCGTTTATCAGTATCCGCTTGATTTTCTCGGATTTTCAAAGCTGCAAAGCGTAGGATATATATTTCTTGCGTGGTTCGGCGTATCGCTTCTGATGACGGTGCTGTTTTCGTTCGTACCCGTATGTCTGTATCTGACAGTCAGACTGATAGGCAAACGCAATATGCTATGTCCGCTTTTGGCAAGCTGCTTTTTCTGCATTTTTGAATGGCTCAATTCAAAAACTTTTATGGCAGTTCCGTGGGCACGCCTTGCATTGACTCAGCAAAACAATATATTTGCTTTGCAGACGGCAAGCATCTTGGGCTCATTTTTCGTTTCGTTCACCATAGCCGCATTTGCAGCCTTCGCCGCTTACGCTTTGCTGATACACAAAACAGATCTCAGGTGTGCCTTGATATGCGGTCTGTGTGCTTCGGTAACGGTAACGGGAAACTCCGCTGTCGGTATGGTGCTTTATAATCTTGACACAACAGGTCAGGACGGTGACGTTATAACGGTTTCAGCGCTTCAGGGAAATATTCCGTCAGGCGACAAATGGCAGGATAATTCATCGTACAAGGCACTATCAACGTACGTAGATATGATATACAACGAAAGCAAATTATATAACACAGATGTATTCGTTATTCCCGAAACGGCGATCCCCGTGACGCTTGATTACTATCTGTCATATACGGATACGCTTAAAAAAGCGGCAAAGGATACAGAATCGGTAATTCTCGTAGGCGCATTTGACGTTGACGATGAGGGCAGATCGTACAACTCCATATTCGTTTTCACCGCCGACGGTGAGCTTCACGAAAGAGTATATAACAAACAGCACCTCGTTCCGTTCGGAGAATTTTTGCCGTTCCGCTCCGTCCTTGAAAAGATATTGCCCATGCTTTCCGATATCAATGCACTCGGCGAGGATATCGAGCGCGGAGAGGAATCGGTGGTGTTCAATACAGAAAGCGGAAATATAGGCTCGCTTATCTGCTTTGATTCGATATTTGAGCTTCTGGCAGCAGAAAGCGTATCAAACGGAGCAGAGCTGCTCGCAATATCGACGAACGATTCGTGGTTTTTGGATTCTGCGGCAATATACGAGCACAACGGTCACGCGATCCTCAGAGCGATAGAGACCCGCAGATGCGTTATCCGCGCGGCAAATACGGGGCTTTCCTCCGCTATCGACCCGCAAGGTCAGGTATACGCAAGTCTTGCTCCCTTGCTCACGGGTGCCGTTACAACGCAGGTGCTTTTGAGAAACGATATTACGTTTTTCGTTGCCCATCCCAATCTTTTCATCGGGCTTTGCATCGCTTTTTGCGTAATAACGCCGTGTGCATACAAGGGCATTCCTCTATTCAAAAAGCTGAAAAGCAAATACGCATCAGCACAGAAGATCTGACGAAAATACGAAAGGCTTACTCATGATAAGAGTAAGCCTTTTATCTGTTTTTTATCTCTTGAATATCGCATTTTATACGGTTATCGGCTTTTTTTCGCTGCCTTTGGCAAGCAGTCTTTTCGCAGTGACGTATATGCCCGTAATAACGGTACACATCCCGAACACCGCACCTCTTACCGCAAGCGGCATAAGCAGCTTCGGAACGAACGAAAACATCTCTCCGCGCACAAAGCACCAATCGTATATATGCGTTTCGGTGGAATACACGTGACTGCCGAGCGTTCCCCACAAAATAGTGGCGATCATAAGCACAAGGACCTTCCAAAGCTTTTTAAACCGAAGGACCACATCACCCGTTGTAAGACACAGTATTCCCCAGCCCATCAAACAACCGTGAAACATGAACGTCTGGATCACCTTGTAGCAAAACGGAGGTATTCCTCCGAGCGCAGAGCCGGGATAAGTTATATACATAAGACTCGTCACAAGACCGAGACAGCAAACGGCATCCTTGACACGTGCAAAGCGTCTGTTGAACTGCACGAACGGGACAAGAACTCCCATAGCCGTACAGAAATGGAACGGCAGCTTATCTATATCTATTGCATTGTCTCCTTCGGACAGCGGCATTATGAAAAAATCAGCAATATACAGCGTTATCACCGTAAGAGCATATATGGAAAGCGCCTTATTTTTCGTCTTTTGCGGTTTGTTTTTCAAATACAGAGCCGTAGAGAATATCACGCCCAGAATAACGGCAATATAAAGTATGTGCCACACTGAAAACAGTGTTATATCATATTTGCCCTCCGGGGCAAAAAATTTCAGTAAAAACTCTCTCAAAGCCATTCACCTCAAAGCAAAATGGGATTTTATGCCCGAATTATATCACCGTTTTGCCCGATTTTCAATAGAAATCAAGAAAATTTAAGGAATATTGTAAAAACGTCCCGTTTAAAGTCCCCGCACGGCGATATCCTTTACGCTTGCATAAAGCTTTTCCACGTCTGATGCGGTATTGAAAACGCCGAAAGAAGCACGCACGGCGCCGTTGTGCTGTGTGCCGATGTATCTGTGTGCATCGGGGGCGCAATGCAGTCCGCCTCTTACACACACGGAGCGTTTATCAAGCTCCGATGCAAGCGTTTCCGACGGTATTCCGTTCAGATTAAACAGCACAGAGCTTTTATGTTCGGCGCCATTCGGTATTGAGTAAACGGTAACGCCCTTTATACTGCTCAGCCTTTCAAATGCACTGTCCGAAAGGGCTGAAACAGATGAGAGAATACTTTCAGTGCCGACCTTCAAAACATATTTTGCACCCTCGCACAGCGATGCTATCGCAGGGGTGGAAAGCGTGCCTGCCTCAAGCCTTTCGGGAAGAAGCTCCGACATGAAATACGACTGTGACATAACGCCGTTTCCGCCTTGAAAAACAGGCCTTATCCGCTTTTCGTCAACGTTTTCTCCTATACACAGCGCACCCGCTCCCTGAATGCCTAAAAGCCCCTTGTGTGACGGCAGGCACACAATATCTATATTATCATTTTCCATATCTATACGGTGAAGTCCCGCACTCTGAGCGCAATCGGCAATAAACAGCACGCCCTTACTGCGACACAGTGCTCCGATTTTTCCCATATTGAGCACGATCGGCAAAACGTTGCTTGCGTGAGATAAAACGACCGCCCTCGTTTTCGGATTTATAAGCACGCTCAGATGCTTTATCAGCTCATCCGTATTGCACGTATCAACTTGAGATAACGCTATCATTCCCTCTTTTTCCATGGATTTGAGCGGACGCATCACTGCATTGTGCTCGATTTTACCGGTTATCACGTGATCGCCGCGATTCAACACACCGTAAAGTGCGGTGTTTATCGCGTACGTCGTGTTATATGTAAACACTACTCTTTCGGGCTTTGAAAGCCCTACGAGCTGTGCTATAACGCTTCTGCACTCATATATTTTTTCGGATGCAGCAACGGATAATGTATGAGATGCTCTGCCTGCATTTCCGCAATACGTTCTTACACACCGATCAAGCTCACGGTATACGCATGCGGGCTTCGGAAACGACGTTGCACCGTTATCAAGATAAGTAAGTGCTCTCATTCGCTCGTTATACCGTTATACGGTATCCCCTCCTGCAGCAGAAGCTTCAATGCTCTGTCTGCATTTTTCTTATCTACGGAAAGCCCGTAGGAGCACCCGTTTGTCCCATTTTTGACCTTCGTTACACGCCTCTTGATGCCGTTTTTAGCCAAAAGCTCAGCCCCCTTCATAGCATACGTAACGGAGCTTACGGATATTACGCTTTTATCGGTCATATCGACCACCTCCTTATGCTATCCGTAATGCAGTATATGCACGCATTATTGATTTGGTTCTATTGCTTTTATAAAAAAGCTATCAGCGCACTTTAAAGTATTGTTTATCTTATTAACTTTGATTGTTAATAGTTGTGTTGTAAAATGTACAATATCAATCAAGAAATAGCATAAAAAAACAAAGAAAGAGGTAAATTATGCCGAATTCGTTTCCTATCAACTTTTCCGGATCTCCCCTTTACACCGTAATGCTTATGGTAGCGGCGCTATCCGCTTTTATAATGCTGAACGTTTTTATGAAAAAGGGCGGGTTTTCAAAATTCGTTAAAAAGCGTGTACGCCGCAGCTTAGGCTACTCTGCTATACTTGCGTGTATTTTCTCAAATATGGCAAACTGGTGCTTTCACCGTGAAATACTCAGTCTGTCCGTGTTTGACCGTTTTGCTAAGGGCGGTACAGCCTTTATCGTGTGGATAATATGCTTTATCGGCTTTTCCGCACTGTTTTTAAGGCTATACAAGCTTGATTTGAAAAGGTGTCTTGACATTATCGCCCCGCCGCTGCTTCTCGCCACGGCTGCAGCGCGCATCGGATGCCTTTTTGCAGGCTGCTGCTACGGAGCTGAAATATCGCTCGGTGATAATATCGTACACTTTCCGATTCGTGAAACGGAAGCAGTATTTTCTTTCATACTCTCTATCATTCTCTGCTGCAAATTCAAGGGCAAGCGGCTTTCAGTCTATTTGATAGCGTATCCCGCTTTCCGTTTTTTTGCTGAATTTCTCAGAGGTGACGACCGAGGAAGCCTTTTCAATATAAGCGTTCTTTCTCCGACACAGATCATATCCGCCTTGATCGTTATTACGACCGCAACGGTTCTTATAATAAATGCGGTAAAAAGATCAAAAGCAAAAAAGAATATCGAGGCGATAAAAGCCCAAGAGATAAAAACAGATCCTGCACATAATACGGACGTCCTTGATACAAACACCGAAGGGAATACGGATACAGAATGCGAAATAACGCAGACGGAGCAAAAAAACGAGCCTTCAGACACCGCTTCCGACACTGCCGCACCTCAAGTGCAAGAAAAAAAGGTGCAGAAAAAGCAAAAGAAAAAATACACTCCGAGGCCCGTTGACTTCAACGATCCAAGCATCAAAAGCAATCCGCTGAGAATAATTCTGACAGTCATTGCAGTTATCGCCGCGATCGTTGCGCTGTTCATTATGAACAACCCGTTCGGTCTCGGCTGGGTATCAAATGCGGATTATTACATAAGAGATTCGCTCGGCTTCATATTTGACAGCGGAGCATTCTCAAACGAGATAGGATATACGGACGGCAACAGTGCGCTTGACGTATCAGGCTGTGACGAGGTCAAGAACGGCAACGAAGCGTTAGAGCTTATCAGATCGCACAGCACTTGGAGCGATCATTCGTACACCGCATTCAGCACAAGGACTCTTACGGGCGGATATAAAGCATATACGTTTGTCCGTACAGAAAACGGTCTTCCCATATTCGGCAGATCGTCGTCCTTGATAGTGGACAGTGACGACCGCCCCCTTTTCATCATAAACGATGAAGCAAACGATACGTTTACAAATGATACAGTCGGACAATACGCCGTAACTGATACAACGTACAAAAAATACGTTGCGGAAACCGACGAGATCGTAAACCGCACAGAATGTCTGTACGATGTCGGAACGGGGCTTTTGCACGCTGAGCTTTTGCAGATAAAAGGCAGTAACGGCTCCTCTTACGGAATACTGATAGAGCCCAAAAACGAAACTGTAATAAAGCTTTTATCCGATGCAAGCGTTTTGTCACACAACGTCCGCGCCGACGTCATTATTGATGCGGCGGAAAAGGCCGAGGCTCTTATTTCAGAAGACGAAACAGAGATGATCAAGCAGTTGAACTCAAAGAAGGCAAAAACGCTTGAGCTTGAATATTTGTCAACGGCGATGCAGGGTGCTATCGGCAGATCGTATATCAAATCGAAACTGAGCAGTGAGGATTTCTCTGCGGCACTCCGAATGACGATTGAAATAGCGTATACCGTCCCGGATCTTAACGAGCAGTTATTCTGCGATATTCTTTCCAAGACGGTAGAGCAGACGGCTAAGGACAACGGAATTTCCGACAGCGATGCCGAAAAGCTCGGAAAAACCGTAAAAAGCTCTTTTAAATCAAGCGGAATCAAGCAAACGAAGGATGAAAAGACCGTTCAGCTTGACGTAAACAAAAGAAAGACGGTCATCAAAAATACGATCGGATGTGCAAGCGACGTTGACACAGTAAAGCTCCATATGCCCGAAAACTCGTATATGAAGCTCGAAATATCGGGAAAGGTCAGCGTTGATATTGAGGTATACTCAGAAAGCGGAAATCATATCGTTACAACGTACTCCTCGTCAGCTCAAGAGATAACTCTCTATCCATCAGACGGAACGGACTACGTTCTTAAAATCAAATCATCGGATGCGCAGCTGGTAAGCTGGTCGGGTGAAGGATCGTACAAGATAAGTGCGTACTCCGAGGAGGACGACGGACAGACGCCGTTTTATGTAAATACCACTCTGTACGGAATATCCGCCGCATTCTCAACGTCAAAAAGCAGCGTTTTCGGACTTATCTTCTATGGCGATGCCGCTTATTCCGGCGACGAATATATGGCACTTTGTATGCTTCCCTCTCTTGACGGCTGCTACACGATGAGCAATAGCTGTGCCGGCGGAGAGTTTCAGCTTACGGATCACGTAAAGGAAGAGATATTGCGAAAGCTTCTCGTGTCTGAGGATATGATCGACGGCGTTACGATCGCTCCGGATACGGTGATGGAAATATCGTGCTTCAGATTTATCAATGTTGAAAACGGAACGCTCGTAAAGGCGAGGATAAACGTAACTGACGCTGCGGGCAATTCCCGCCAGGGATACAGCTTCTTTAAGCTGGAGCTTGTAACGGATATAGAAGAATTTGACACGAACGTGGAAAGTCCTATCTGGACAAAGGAAGAGCTTGAAACGTTAAGCGCCATATTCAACGCAATTTTCAGCAACAAGTATTATATAACCGAGCTTAATACAGAGGAGCTTTTGTCATCATTCGGCGACACCTTCGATAACATCAGCGAGGAAGGCGGAATGCCCTCGTTATACGATTTCTGGACGACAACGCCGGGCGAATTTGCATTTGTAAAGGAATTTGACAGACAGGCGGCACTGAATGCAGGATACAGCGAAGAACGTGTTGATGAATTTGAAAGATTCACTCTCAGGCACAACGCCGCATACTTTGACAAGATGTGCGAAAACATCACGTTAATACACGATTCGCTTGAATTATACAGTGCGGGGATCATCAGCGGAATGAAGCTGTATGACTTTATCGACGATCCCATAGGTGCACTGATTGATTCAAGCACCGACGATATGACGGTAAAATCGTGCTATCGAATAGGAAAGATCGTATGGGGCGTATTCACCGGCAATATAAAGGACATAGCCGAGGCAGTCAGCGACGTCGCCTTTGAGGATTATGTTAAAATGGGTGTTAAATCCTACGCTGAACAGCTTGCGCTTGACGCACAACAGCTTTCGGATCAGCGTTTAAAGATCGAAATGGCTGCCGCTGAATACAGAGCAAGGGCTGAGCAGACGGATAAAAAATACTTCTGGGAGTACATATTTTAAATAAAAGCACGGCGTGCTTGAACAAGTCCGATAAAAACGGACAATGACAAAAAGAACCCTCCTATGGTATAATTAGAAAAAACCATAGGAGGGCTTTTTATGCCAAGAAGTTACCAACATATCAAGAAATATGAGTCTGAAATAGTCAAGCTGAAGGAACAAGGATATACAAAACGAGAAATTGCAGAAAAGTTGGGATTTAGTAAAGAACAAATAAAAGGATTACTAAAAAGAAAGAGAAAAAGAGAAGAAAAACAAGCTTATGGAATCATGCCGAAGAAAAGAGGTAGACCCACAAAAGATTATGTTGTAAGCGAACAAACAAAAGTTGCCGAACTAAAATATATTCTTGCTCGTAAAGAGGCCAAGATAAAGAGTTTGGAGATGGAGAATGAACTGATGCGGGATTTTCTCTCTCTCACAGAAAGGAAGTGAGAACAAGCGTAAAATATATGGTAATCTATCGTCACAAAGATAAATATTCAATTAGTGAGATGTGCCAGTTCTTCGAGGTGTCGAGAAGTGGCTACTATGACTATGTCAAAAGAATGACTAAACCTGCATGGTATCTGCCTCTTGCCAACAAGATCAAAGAATGCCCGGACAAATGCGGAAAAACCTACGGTTATCGCCGCGTGCATATATGGCTTGAGCGCAACGGCATACATAAGAATCCCAAAACAATATTGCGAGTTATGCAAAAGTACAACTTGTTATCGGTAATCAGAAGACGCAGATTCTACAAACATACCGAGCATCTTCATAAATACCAAAATCTTTGGAAACAGAATTTCCAAGCAGATCGACCTAATCAAAAATGGGCAACGGATATTTCGTACATACACACAAAGCAAGGTGTGCTATATCTTTCTATCATTCGAGATTTGTATGACGATAGCATTGTGGCATACAACACCGGGACTCAACAGACGGTTAATCTTGTATTAGATACAATAAAAGCAGCTAAAAGAAAAGAGAAGGTCACTGCAGAGTTGCAGCTCCACAGTGACCAAGGCTTTCAATATACTTCCCATGCATATTTCAAGCTTACTCAATCATACAACATTACACCGTCAATGTCAAGTAGAGGTAATCCTTATGACAATGCTATGGCAGAAAACTTCTTCTCAATTCTCAAAACCGAATGTATTTATCGTACAAAGTTGAAAACCTATGAGGAGGCGCGCCTCCTCATAGGCGAATACATACGTTTTTATAACAATGAACGTATCCAAATAAAAACAAAACTGACTCCGCTTGAAAAACGAAGTCAGTATGTCGTCTAAAATTTAATGCTATACCATATGGGGCTTTTTTGTGCTGTTCGTACAATTTGGGGCACAACAGCTTTGCGGTGAATTTAGATAAGTTCACTTCAGAGCACGTCTTTTTTCTTTATTGTTCTGCAGACACCGTAATTCGTTTTTTTCGTCCCTCTTGACTTATCACAAATTAGATGATATAATTATTATGGTTAATTGTCGAAGGATGGTGAAGGACTTATGATGGGCAGACCGTTGGCGGACCGTATGCGCCCTACGGATTTTGATGATATCGTCGGGCAGGAGCACCTGTTCGGTAAAAACGGGGCACTGCGGAGAATGATCGAAAGCGGACATATAGCCAATATGATCTTCTTCGGCCCTCCCGGCACGGGAAAGACGACGTGTGCAAACATAATCGCAAAGCGCTCGGGAATGACTCTTTACAAGCTGAACGCAACGACGGCGTCACTTGCAGACGTTCGGCAGATAGCAGAGCAAACGCAGTCTGCGTTGGGCGAGGGCGGCATTCTTCTTTATCTCGACGAGATCCAATATTTCAACAAAAAGCAGCAGCAATCGCTTCTTGAATATATCGAGGACGGGCGCATAACGCTCATAGCGTCAACCGCGGAAAATCCGTTTTTCTCCGTATACAGCGCCGTGATCTCCCGTTGTGCAGTGTTCGAATTCAAGCCCGTCAAGCCTCAAAGCATCGCTTCAAGACTGCAAAGTGCGGTCGATATACTCAATTCCGACAACGAAAGACAAGTATCTCTTGAAAACGGCGTCGGTGAATACATAGCAGGTGTATGCGGGGGCGATGTCAGACGTGCCATAACCGTGCTTGAGCACATATATTACGGCTCAGGCGATATAATAACGAAGGAAACGGCGGATATGTTCATTCCGGACGCTATGCGCGGTGTCGGCGCATTCGCCAAGGACGGCGACAGCCACTACGATCTGTTATCCGCTTTTCAGAAATCAATACGCGGCTCGGATGCAAGTGCATCTGTATTCTATCTTGCAAAGCTGCTCGGTGCAGGTGAGCTTCTCAGCGTTATACGCCGTTTGTCAGTCATAGCCTCCGAGGATATAGGAGCCGCTTATCCAATGGCAAGCGCAATAACGTATGCGTGCTGTCAGCAGGCGCTGTCACTCGGTCTTCCCGAGGCGAGAATACCTCTTGCAAACTGCGTTATAATGCTGGCAACGAGCCCAAAATCCGTAAGTGCGCTCGATGCATACGAAAAAGCCGCAGACGATATATCAAAGGGGCTTGGAAAGAATATTCCCTCTCATCTTCAGGACAGCCATTATTCAGGTGCCGAAGCCATCGGCCACGGAAACGGCTACAAATACCCGCACGCCTTTGAAAACGATTACGTTTTTCAGCAGTATCTGCCAAACGATATAAAGGACAGAGAGTATTACGTATACGGCTCAAATAAGACCGAGCAGGCTGCAAAGGCATATTGGGACAAGATCAAAAATAAAAAATAATCTGTTGACAGAATTCTGCCGCATTCCTCACTTTCGATGCGGTAATATAAAGCTCTGTCAGGAAAGACGTAAAAATGCAAAGACCTATTTTCGTGGTCATATCAAAAACCGATACAGCAATGCCAAAGCCTGCAGGAAGCTACTACAATCACGTTGCAATATCGTTCCAGAAGGAGCTGAACGTGATGTATTCGTTCACAAGATACCGTGTGAACACCCCATACGTTGGCGGCTTCGTTGCCGAAAAGCCTTCAAGATACATGTTATGCGACGAACCTACGCCGATAAAATTGTATATACTTATGGCAGACGATGAGGATTATCAACGCATACGTGACAAGGTAGATGCTTTTTCAAAAAACAGAAAAAATTACGTATACGATATTTTCAGCGATATTTCATCAAAAAAATCCGATAAACAAATAAACGGAGCCTTTACGGACGTTGGATTTGTTTGCAACATACTCGAAATACAGAACGTTCACACCGTAAAGCAGCTTGAAGGTGAATTGGAATTTTGCCGTGTATATACGGGAACGATGCAAAAATATCTGCACGGAGAATACGAGTGCGACGACGTGTACTATACACGCCAGAGTTTCGGCAAGGTGTTTTTTACCACGGTGGGCCATTTTCTGACGCTGGCGGTTCGGCACATCAAATGTAAGTCCAAAAAAGAAAATAACGGCAAAAAGGAGCAAAAGAAATGATAAAAACAGAAGATCTGTTCGATCTTGAGCATACGCTGGCAAAGGACTTTCTTAAAAAATTCGAGCATCCGTACGATGCCCTTCCGAGCATAAAGAGCTTCGTTACGGAGCTTATACAGACTCTTGATAAAAGCGAATATTATTCGCCCGCCCCGAACGTATGGATATCAAACGAGGCGACGGTTGCAAAAAGTGCGTATATTGAAGGCCCTACCGTCATATGCGCAGGCACGGAAATACGCCACTGTGCGTATATAAGAGGCAGTGTTCTCGTCGGAAAAAACTGCGTTATCGGCAATTCAACGGAGCTTAAAAACTGCATTATCTTTGATAATGCTCAAGTTCCTCATTTTAACTATATCGGAGATTCGATCCTCGGTTACAGATCGCATCTCGGCGCAGGAGCTATAATATCAAATCTGAAAAGCGACAAAACGAACATCGTCATTAAGAGCGACAACGTATGTATAGAAACGGGATTGCGCAAATTCGGCGCTATGGTTGCCGATTTCGTTGAGGTAGGCTGTAACAGCGTTCTTAATCCCGGTACGGTCATAGGAAGAAATTCAGTAGTATATCCGACAAGCTGTGTCAGAGGAATAGTTCCCGAAAACAGCATATTCAAGGGTGTAAAGGGAATATCACCCAAAAGATCTTAAAACAAAAATATTGCCGCTTTTGCGGCGGAACGGAGATAAATCAATATGGGACGTTTATTCGGAACAGACGGTGTAAGAGGAATCGCCAATAAAGAATTGACCTGCGAATTAGCATTAAATATAGGACGTGCGGCAGCATCGGTGCTTGCGGGCGGAACAAGACGCAGACCGTTGTTCGTCGTAGGAAGCGACACGCGTATGTCGTCTGATATGCTTGCCTGTGCAGTCACCGCGGGACTTTGCTCCGTAGGTGCTGACGTAATAAATTTAGGAGTAGTTCCCACGCCTGCCGTAGCGTATCTCGTAGGCAAATACAAGGCAGATGCGGGCATTATGATATCGGCATCTCACAACCCTGCAAAATTCAACGGAATAAAGCTGTTTTCCGGCGACGGCTATAAGCTGCCAGATATGATCGAAGAGCAGATAGAACGCATCGTTCTTGACGAAGAGGGAGACGTCGGCACGTTGCCCATAGCAGGTGCAATAGGCAAGATATACGTCGGATACAATCCCGTAAAGGATTATACGGACCATGTAAGAACGTCTGTACCAAACTCCCTTGACGGACTTAAGATAGCCGTAGACTGTGCAAACGGCTCGGCATCGGTTACAGCCGAAAAGCTTTTTACGTCTCTCGGTGCTGAATGCGTATTTATGCATTGCTCTCCCGACGGAGAAAACATAAACGAAAAATGCGGTTCAACTCATATGGAAAGCCTTGCTCTGTACGTCAAGGAAAACGGATGCGATGCAGGTATCGCCTTTGACGGCGACGCCGACAGATGTCTTTGTGTTGACGAAAACGGCAATCTGATAGACGGCGATATGATAATGGCTATCTGCGCTCTCGACCTTGCGAGCCGAGGCAAGCTTAATAAAAATACCGTCGTCGGTACTATAATGACCAACTTCGGCTTTAGCAAATTCTGTGAGGAAAACGGATTACGGTTTGAAGCCACAAAGGTCGGAGACCGCTTCGTTCTTGAAGAAATGCTTCTTGAAGAATACGATTTCGGAGGAGAACAGTCAGGTCATATCATTTTCCGTGATTTTGCGACCACTGGTGACGGTCAGCTCACCGCAGTACAGCTTTTATCACATATGAAAAGAAGCGGCAAGAAGCTTTCAGAGCTTGCAAGCGTTATGAAGCGTTATCCGCAGGTAATGGTAAACCTTGAAATATCCGCAGAGGGCAAGCTTCATTTCTATACAAACAGAGTTATCAAAGAGGCTATGGAAGAGGCAAAACGCACGCTCGGCAAGGAAGGCAGAATAGTTGTTCGTCCGTCGGGCACAGAGCCTTTGATAAGAATAATGGCAGAGGGCGACGACCACGAAAAGATCACGGCGGTTGTAAATTCTCTTGCAAACACGATAAAATCCGAGCTTGTAAATTGATCATCTGATTTCATTTTTGATCCGTATATACTGCTTGACCGAAGAATAAATAATTCACGTTTGGGAAAAAACAAGATAAGAAAACGTTGAAAATTTATATTTCGGAGGATATATATCATGTGCGGAATCATCGGATACACGGGCAAAGATCAGGCTTTACAAATAGTTATGCGCGGACTTGCTGCATTGGAGTACAGAGGGTACGATTCATGCGGCTTGTCCGCTTTTTCTTCTGACGGTGATGAAATAACGGTCATAAAAAAAGCAGGACGGCTGAAAGTGCTTTCCGAGGCACTCAGCACCGTACAGTTAAACACCCGATGCGCCATAGGCCATACCCGCTGGGCGACACACGGAGCGGTAACGGAAGAAAACGCCCATCCCCACAGAGTCGGCAAAACGGTCATAGTCCACAACGGCATAATAGAAAATTACAAGCAGATAGAAAGCGAATTGCAATGCTCATTTCAAGGCTCGACCGACACTGAACGGGCTTGCGCTTTGATCGACCGCTATTACGAGCAGACACACGACGGAAAGCAGGCTATAATCAACGCCTGCTCACAGATCGAAGGCTCATACGCCTTTCTCATTATGTTTGAGGACGAAAAAGATACTATCTATGCAACGTCACGTGCGTGTCCTCTTATCGTTGGACACGGCGAAAACGGCTCTTGCGCCATCTCCGATATATCTGCGTGCAGGCTTGATACTTACTGCCGGCTGAATGACGGTGAATCAGCGCGTTTGACTCCCGACGGAATATCAGTTTACGCTTCTGACGGGCATGAGCTTAAAGGCAGACTTTTACCGACGGACGTAAAGACGGAATTGCCAAGCAAAAACGGATATCCGCATTTTATGCTGAAGGAAATAAATGAAATACCGACGGTGCTCAGAAAAACGGTCGATGCAAATACAAAGGACGGTCTGCCTTTTTTCAAATCAATACCCGACAGCGTTTTAAAGGATATGAAGAGACTTACCGTTATCGGATGCGGTACGGCATATCACGCAGGTCTTTGCGCCGTTCACACAGCAAGAGAGCTATCCGGAATTGACGGGGCGGCGTATATTGCATCTGAATACAGATACTCACGTCCGACGGTGAAAAAGGGCGATGTCGTCGTCTTCATATCTCAATCGGGAGAAACCGCTGATACGCTGGCGTGCATAAGAATGTGCCGATCGCTCGGTGCGTATACGCTTGGAATAATCAATGTTCCGTATTCTACAGCATCGTTTGAATGTGACGGAGTGATATACACGCACGCAGGATTTGAAATAGCCGTAGCAAGCACGAAGGCATACGTTTGCCAGCTTGCCGCTTTATATCTGCTTATATTCAAGGCGTCTCTTTTACAAAATGCACTATCCGAAAAAAAGGTAAGTGAATATACGAAAATACTCAAAAATGACGTACCCGAGAACGCTTATATCGACGAGGAAAAACGCAAGACCGTATACAATATTGCAAAAAAGCATAAGGATTCTGAAAATATGTTTTATATAGGCAGAGGCATTGACAGTATTCTGTGCAGCGAGGCATCGCTCAAGCTGAAAGAGGTATCGTATATCCACAGTGAAGCGTATCCCGCGGGCGAATTGAAGCACGGGGCGATCTCGCTTATAACTCCCGACGTTTCAGTATTCGTTATAGCGACCGACAAAAAGCTGATCGGAAAGACCGAAAACAATATGCAGGAGGTCTCGTCAAGAGGCGGCAGACTGATACTGCTCGGCGACAGCGAGATGAAGAGCTGTGACATAATTCCGTGCAATTCTTTACAAGGCATCTTTTCACCGTTTGCCGCATCTCCGCTTTTCCAGTTATATGCATATTACACAGCTTTACTGCGCGGATGTGACCCCGATATGCCGAGAAACCTTGCAAAATCCGTAACAGTTGAATAAAAATACAAAAAAGGACCGACAGAGGATATCCTCTATCGGTCCCTTGCATTAAATACCCGATTTGAAATTCAATTATTTCTTGGACTTCTTAACGAGAACTACAGCAACTACTGCCGCTACAGCAACTACTGCTATTATAATGATTATGGGAAAAACGGGGCTGCTCTTGCCGTCGTCTGCCTTGTCATCACTGTTCGTTGCAGCGGGAGCCTTTGTGGAGGCGTCCGTTGAAGCGTTTGTTGCAGGCGCATTTGTTGCAGGAGCGTTCGTTGCAGGAGCGTTTGTAGCAGGTGCTTCGGTTGTAGCATTTGTTGCAGGAGCGTTCGTCGCAGGTGCTTCGGTTGCAACGTCTGTTGCAGGAGCGTTATCGCCACCCTCTGTCTTTTCAACGAAAGTTACGCCGCTTATGGAAATACCGTGATTTGAAAGTCCGCTTACAATATAAACAAGACCGCTGTAATCACTGCTGATCTCGATCTCGCTTTCTCTGATAGCCTGACCCCAGAAGCCGTAGGGAACTGAGGGCTGGAAGCTGCCTATTTTATTTCCTTCTGCATCCTGAAGAAAAACGTTATCACTGATATCATAGTATGCAGAAGGATCGCTACCGTAGTATACGATAACCTTGGAATAATCAGCAAGATTAAGATCGCCAAGGCAAGCCTTCGGAGCGTCGCTGTTAAGGAAGTTGATAGTAACTCCGTCAAATTGTGCACCCTCATGTACAAAAACGCATCCGTTTGTGAAATCCGTAATTGAAGAAATGTCTACCTCGTAGTCAGCGGCAAAAACGCCTAATGTAAAGACCATCATAAGAGCGATGGTAAGTGCGAAAAACTTTTTCATGTTTTTCCTCCTATAATTATTTGTTAATTGAATTATATCACACAACTTTATTGTTGTCAATAGAATTTTTCACCGTTCTGCTCATTGCATCCGTTAGTAACAGACGTATTTTATGAGAAGAGATTCTCTTTTGTTCGGTATTTTAAGCTGTATACCGTTTTGCGCAAGCTCTTTTCCCGAAAATATAAAGCTTTCGTTTGTATCGGCATTTATAAATTCATACGTTTTGCTTTCATCAATTCCGCCGAGCATAACGTCTGCCGCGGCAAACGGGCATTCTTCTCTGCGGAAGGCAAGTATTATACCGCTGCTCGTTTCAGGCTCGTCGTATTGCGATGCCGCCCAAGATACAGTTTCCTTTGAGTTTTTTATCAAAGGATAGAAATCGCAAGTAAAATAGTGCTGAACGGACAAATACTCATTGAAATACTTTCTCGCCCAATCGAACGGCTCGTTCGTCGCTCCGACCTCCCACTCAAAATCGGCATGCTCCCACGTACGAACAGTCATTCCGGGTGAGTAAGCACTTCTGAAGCTGTACGTATCACCGAGCGTAGGGCCGTATCCTACGCCTGAATAAGGATACCACCACGCATTTCCTATCGTCTGAAGCTGATAGCCCTCAGGAGCGTTATCCCATATACTGCAATAATCGCTTCTCCAAAGCGTTATAGACCTTGCAAGCGCTTCTATGTCAAGTCGGTGTCCGCCGCCTGCACAGTTGTCGATAAGCAGATACGGGAACCTTTCAAGAAGTGTGTCCCAGAATCTGTAAAGGTTGTTTATGTATCTTATCTCATTTACACCGTCACGGTCATTTTCGTCGTTCAATCTCCAGAACGGGATTGGACCTATGTTGAAATCCTGTCTGTAAAGCGTTATGCCGAGCCTTTGTATAAGCTCGCTGACCTTTTCTATCAAAGCTTCCGCGACCTCATCCTTATGCAAAGCGATTATGACGTTTTTATCATTGGGATCGTGCATCGGCTTCATATATTCAGTCCACGGCTCTACGTTCAGATTGATCCTTTCAGGCTCAAACCAAAGCTGGAATTTTATATTCTTTTCCTTAAGCCATTGCACAGCGTCCGAAAGGCCGCCCGGATGATAAAGCTTGCTCACCTGCCACGTTCCGACGGTGCCCCATTCTGCCGACTGCTCTGCACACGTTTTGCCCTTCATAGGCTCATACCATCCGGCATCCATCCAGCAATAATTGAACGGAAGAGCTTCCTTGAAGATACCCTGCCACCGCCTTTTTAAAGCATCGGTGGAAATTCCGCCCCAGAATATCGCAGAAAACGGGCATTCCTTATCACGCTGCTGCTTTCCGACGGGAGAAACACAGTCCTTTATGTATCTTCTCCACATATTGTGAGCGTTGTCCTGACCGTTGTCGTATTCAAGGACAGTTACAGATGACGTTCTGAATTTTTCGCCCGGCTTCATGTAAAATCGGACGCCCTCTATACGAGAAAGAAGCCTTACGTCCTTTTCTCCGCGCTCAAACTGAGCATTCCACTGGCCCGTCCAACCTATCGCCATGAGAACGCCCTTTTCCCGTCTGTTAAGATCAAAAAACGGTGACGTTCCCATTCCGCTTCTGCCCGAATGATTGGCTGCCTTCAGCGTTTCATTCGGCCAAAAGCGTGTGGCGTACGCCATATTATCGTAATCGGTGATGTTCGCTCCGTCTGTAATATAGAGCTTCAGCGTGTCAGTCGTCCACACGGAATGCTTGTTTTTTCTGTTTTTCGCAGGATCTGCATCAAATTCAGCCGTAGTATCGCAGTCCCACAGATCTGATACTATACCGCTGTTACGGTCGGTATCATTGTACCAGTAATTCGTCCATTTTATTACGTTGTACTTTAGAAATCTTTCTATACGGCATTCTATGCACAAGCCGTCAGACAGAGTATATTTTATTCCTTTTTCGGTTTCAACGATCGTTTTTTCAAGCTCCTCAAACGGAACGCCGTTATATTTAAAAGAAAAACCGGGATTTATCATATTTCCTCCGCAACATTATATTTTTGCATTTTTTCATTTTGAAGTGAAACACTCTGATCGTTTTTATAATATTTATTCACAAGGCTCACATAGCCCTGCTCTTTCATGTCGCCGTATCTGAATTCAAACCGTGATTTATTACGTTTTCCCGTGGCTATATATCTTATACAGTCCTGCATATACAGATCTATCTGATGCAAGGAGCGATCTGTGCTTATCACGGGAAAAAACCACCTCGTCCACGTCAGCTCGTTCGATCTTGGATTATCGAAAAGCTTTCGGTTGAAGCACCGTATAAATACACGGCAGGCTTTTATTCTGTCTACGTTGTTTTTGTCTGCCCAGCGGCACAGCGCCCTGCTTTTACGGCGCATCTTCCGTTTCAGTTTTTCCACGGATGCTCTGCAAATATCAATTTCGCCGTTATTGTACGAAAAGCCCAAAAACGTCCATTCGGTATACGGCTGTGATACAGATTCCTTTTTTGAATTTATCTTAAGTCCCTTTTCATCCAAAACGCTTTTTATGTAGGAAATGCACGCTTCAAGCTCGTTTTCATTTTTTGCAAAAACGATAATATCGTCAGAATACCGTGCATACGGTATACCTCTGTCAAAAAAATATGCATCAAGCTCACTCAGATAAAGATCGGCAAGAAAGCCCGACACGGGAACACCCGCCATTATTCCTCTTTTCTGATATGTAGGCTCGTCGTTGTATAAAGCGTAGGGATATTCAAGAACGGAACGCAAAAACGAATAAAGGGCAGGATCGTTTGCCAAAGCGTTTTCAAGCATCGGCAACAGCTTTTCAATGTCAACGGAATTGAAATAATCGCTGATGTCAAGCTTATACGCATAGTATCCGCTTATGCCGTCGAGCTTCAGAATATCGTTTATGGCATTTTTCACACCGTTGTTTTTTCTGAATGAATAAAGGTTGGGCGAAAAAATGCCGTCATACTCCGAAAGCATATACGCTATCAGCTTCAATACGTAGTTTTCTTCACGGCGGTAAACGTATACGGTACGCTTTTTATCCGTATTTGACTTGTTGAGAAGAACCTTTTGCGGTGGTGAAAAACAGCCGTTATTCAATATATCGTCCGCTATCGGAAGATATTCGCCGTTTTCAATGAATGTAAATAGATCGCCTCTTTCATCTATTGAAAGATTTCCGCACCTTTCTTTATGCTCAAAAAACGCAAGCCATTCTTCTTTATTTTTCAAACGCTCAAGTATACTGATGTGCATAAACGCTCCAAAATAAAAAGACAGAGAGAAAATGCTTTAACAGCATAATTTTATGCTACTAAACCGTACACGGACAAGCTACCTGCAAAGCTGTATGCAGTCCGTGCTTTGTTCACCGCAGGTGCAATAATGCGTTTCTCTCTGTTTTAAGCTGTTTTGACGTATTTACAGATTTTCCTTTATTCTGTTCAATACGTAATTCTTTTCGTTTTCCCAACCGATATAAAATCTCATATACGGTATATTCTGCTCGTCAAGAATCGTATACGTGCCGACGGCGGGCATCGTCGTACGCTGATTTACACGCATTATCATAACTGCAAGGACGGGTGATCCATCCTTTTTGAACAGAAAAGTGATAGGAAAGCATTTCGGGTGGGCGTTACTGTCAAATCTGGACAGCATCACGTTTTGCTCTATACTGTATCCGGGAAAATTATCCTCGGTAAGCAAGGATGCGAAATACTGAACGTTTGCGTTCGGGTTCGTGTCAACGAATTTTTTGAATTTAACGCTCTGCTCCTGCATTACAGGCTCTTTTTGTTCAGGCGTTTTCTGTGTGTTACCATCGGATGACGGCGAAAGCACCGCCTTAAGCAATTTATCTAAAAATCCCATAAGTATCAACTCCTTTACAATTGAATTTTATCACACAAAGTAAAAAAAGTCAATAGCAAACGGCTATGAGCACACATTGACGCAATGCGGTATTAAAAAGCGGATCCGTCAGGATTCAAGATGCCTTGATAAGAAATTGCAGGCGGACAGAGTGAGCTTCAGCTCAACGTCGCTGCAGGCAGGATCGCTTTCTGAATCCTTGGCTATAATACATACACAGCCCGATACGTCGCCGCCCGAAATTATCGGCGATGCACATACTATATGATAGCGGCTGTCGGGGCAGATATACAGCTTGGCACTTTCCCCATTGAACGCAAACGTCTTGCGTTTTTCCATAAGCTCCTCAAGCTCTCGGCTGATCTTTCTGTCCGAAAGCTCCTTTTTCGAAGCTCCCGCCAAAGCTACTATCTCGTCACGGTCACAAACGGCAATGCAAAGCCCCGATGCCTTGTTTATCGACTCAACGCAGTCGGTGGCAAAGCCGCTGAGCTGTGCCATATGCGAATACTTTTTAAAAATGACCTCACCGTCTTTATCGGTAAATATTTCAAGCGGCTCTCCCTCTCTTATTCTGAGAGTGCGGCGTATCTCCTTAGGAATGACCACCCGCCCCAAATCGTCGATTCTTCTCACAATACCTGTTGCTTTCATATATACATTTCTCCTTAAATTACAAATTGTGTTGTTAGTATTTGTCAGCAAAGAAAAATTATACTGCTTTTAAAAAACGTTTATTGACTTTTTTATCTACATATGATATTATTGAAGGGATGTTGCAGGTTGAGTAGGAAAGCAATATTTATAGCTGAACTTGTTTCTAAAATGATAGGAAGAAAGAAAAATAGCAAAAAATACCATCCAATACGTTGAACCAAATATCTCAGATTTAGTAAATGGTTGGCTCAAATCATATAAAGTAGATTATAAGTTAGAGCAAGAATCTTTGAACACGGAAATAGATCAGGCTCTCAATGACTATTTTTCTAAAAATGGCGGTAATCGTCCCGATACCAAACTGATTTTGAAAGCCAATGACGGCAAGGATTATCCCGTTCTTATTGAGTATAAAGGGTATAAAGATAAGCTCCTCGTTAAACTGGATGATGAGGGGAACGTTGCTAACAAAACTTCAAAGAATCAGCCCGACTTTGCTAACATCAACTCTTATGCAGTAAACGGTGCTGTTCATTATGCAAACGCTGTATTACATTATTATTACTCAGTATGTTCAGTTCCTCAGAACTAACATTGAGCAGGGTTATTTCGATACTGAAACTCAGAACATCGGCCTTGCTGACGCTTTTAAATAAGAACAATTGGCAAAATCGGGAGCCGTCGATGCTCTCGACGGTTCCCGATGAATTGCCCACTAACTTTAAAAAATGTTCCGAAATATGGATTTATATATTGATTACGGGAGTAGGAAAAATGAAAAGAATTATATTTCTTGTGATGATTACTTTGCTTGTTGTGGGGGCGTGCGGCTGTATGCGAGGTAGAACGAACCCTGGAACCGTTGATGAAAAAGATAAGACAGCAGAAGACTACCTAATAACTAAGTATGGTAGTGAGTTTTCTTTTTTATCAAATGGTGATGATGTTTGGTCATCGAAATCTAAAAGCTTGATTTTTTCAG
>JAFYMA010000148.1 GCA_017556845.1 Clostridia bacterium
AACTGCCATTATTGCACCCGTGCCGTATGTAGCAAGCACGTAATCTGATACGAATATCGGTATCTGCTTGCCGTTTACGGGATTTATTGCCATAACTCCGTCAAGCTTTACGCCCGTTTTATCTTTTGCAAGCTCCGTTCTTTCAAAATCGGATTTTTTCGCCGCATTTTCCTTATACGCTATGATCTCATCGTAATTTGCAAGCTTTTCCTTCCACTTTTCAACAAGTGCATGCTCGGGAGCAACTACCATATACGTTGCACCGAAAAGCGTATCCGGACGTGTCGTATAAACGATTATATCATCGCCCTCTGTGGACTTGAATTTCACCTCTGCGCCGTATGAACGTCCGATCCAGTTGATCTCCTGCGTCTTTACTCTTTCGATAAAGTCAAGGCCTTCAAGATCGTCTATCAGTCTGTCGGCATATTCGGTAATTTTGAGCATCCACTGACTTTTAACCTTACGGATGACCTCAGAGCCGCAACGCTCGCACGAACCGTTTATGACCTCTTCGTTTGCAAGAACCACCTTACACGACGTACAGAAGTTTACGGACATTTCCTTCTTATAAGCAAGACCGTGCTTATACAACTGCAGGAATATCCACTGCGTCCACTTTACGTAATTAGGATCGGTCGTGTCTATTTCTCTTGACCAGTCAAACGAAAGACCGAGCATTTTGAGCTGACGCTTGAATTTTTCGACGTTAGTCTTTGTAACTATCGACGGATGTATCTTATTTTTGATAGCATAGTTTTCAGTAGGAAGACCGAATGCATCCCAGCCCATAGGGAAGAGCACGTTGTAGCCCTGCATACGCTTTTTACGTGAAACTATATCAAGCGCGGTATAAGGACGGGGATGGCCTATGTGCAAGCCCTGACCTGACGGATACGGAAACTCTACAAGTGCATAGTATTTGGGAAGCGTATAGTCGTTTTCGGCTTTAAATGCCTGGCATTCATCCCATTTGTCCTGCCATTTTTTCTCAATACTTGTGTAATCGTATTTCATTTTAGTTTTCCTTCGTTATGATATTATTCTTCCGATATCGAAGCATCGGTTGGTATCTGTACAGCCTCGCCCCACAGCTTATCGAGCTTGTAGAACTCCCTTGCGGATCTTATAAACACGTGAACTATTACCGAAGAGAAGTCGAGCACGCACCATTCGCCGCCGCCCATACCGTCAGTACGCGCAACAGGCGCGCCGCACAGAGCCATCTGGTATTCTACCTCATCGGAAAGAGATTTTACGTGTGTCGTTGAATTAGCGGTACAAATAACGAAATAATCCGCAATTATCGTTTTGGAATGTACCTGCAAAAGCTTGATGTCATCGCCCTTTTTAATATCGAGAATGCTGACTATCTTATCAGCTATCTTTTTAGGTTCTGCATTCGACAGATCCTCTATCTCTATCTGAAGAGCATTGGGGTCTGCCGTTGAAAATATCTGTTCAGCCATTTTGTTTCTTCCTTTACTTTATAATTTGCCGCATCTGATCCCATCCTGAAAGTGTAGCAGGATGGATAAATGCGCCTTTTTCTTTCAGATGGCCTACGGTATTATCGTAAGCCAAAAATACTGCTTTGTCAAGATGGTTTTCCAAATTTTCTCCGTTTGTATCGAAAAAATAGAAATCGTGAAGACGTTTACAAGCCTCGTGATATCGCTCAGGCTCGATATAATCGGACAGAAAAACTATTTTTTCCGCCGTCGACATATCAACGCCGCCCGTACAGTGCTTGCGTATTATGTCAAGTATCACCTCGTCGCTGTATGACGGGTACTTTTCCTTTATATATTCCGCACCTGTTAGCTGGTGCAAGACCTGAGGACTTTTCAATTCGTTATCTGTAAGCGTTATACCGTATTTTTTGCACATTTCAAGCTGCTCAGACATGCTTTTTTCTCTTGTTATATCGTGCAAAAATCCCGCCTTTACGGTTTTTTCGGTCATTTCATCGTCCAATGAAAGCTGTCTGCACAGAATATATGCAGTCCGTGCAACAGATACTACGTGCTTATACCGTCCGTCTGACAGCTCTGATGACATTATGCCATAAAGCTCTTTTGTGTATTCAAGATCTGTAAAGTCCATTTTTCTTTATATACTCCATTACTTCATGGCAGACGAAATCGGATATATCCTCCCCGCTTGCAGCCATATTACGTATCTGAGTTGATGACAGAGGATACGGAGTATATTCCGGCGTTATAATACGCGCGCCGTATACCTGTGTATATTCTGCTCTTTTCTTTTCGATCTTACGAAGTATCGCATCTCCTCTTTGACGGGGAAAGCATACAACGGTTGCAAGAGAGAATATTTTTTCAGGCTGATACCAGGTATCAAGTGTCAGAAACATATCGTCGCCCGTAAGCAAAAACAGCTCGTTATTTTCTTCTTTGAAATGCTCCAGAGTATCCTTCGTATAGCTTATGCCCTTTTTCTCAATTTCATAATCAGACACGGTTGCTTTTTCAACGCTCGCAAATGCAAGAGCTGCCATTTCGAGCCGTTGATACGGCGTACTGCCGTTATCCGCCTGCTTATGCGGCGGAGTCCACGTTACCGTAATTATCAATTCGTCAAGATCTGCACACCTGACAAACTCCTCTGATGCTAAAACGTGACCGTTATGAGGAGGCGAAAACGTGCCGCCGTATATGCCTATTCTCTTTTTTCTCATTTAGGCAGTATTATCCTTTTTTCCCTGCGTTTTTTATCCTGCGTTTCGCGGTACAAAACGATCTTTGCGCCTATTACGGCAACACAGTCGGCACCCGTTTGCTCGCACAGTATTTCTGACGCCTCTTTCGCAGTATACGGCGAGTTTTCAAGCACGTGAAGCTTTATAAGCTCGTGTGCTGTAAGTGCATCTGATATTTGCTTTACCATATTTTCGCCTATCTCGTTCTTACCGACCTGAAAAATAGGTGTAAGCGTTTGAGCAAGCGATCTTAAAAACGCTCTTTGTTTCGATGTCAGCATAATTCCTCCAGCCTTTTCGCAAGGGCTGATATCGCCATTGCTCTGTGGCTAATTTTATTTTTTTCTTCCGCTGTTAAAAGCGAAAACGTTTTATCGTACGGCGGATAGTAGAATACAGGATCGTATCCGAAGCCGCCGCTGCCGCATTTTTCACGAAGTATCACACCTTCAACTCTTCCCTGAACGCTGATCTTCGTTCCGTCAGGAAACACACAGCTCATACAGCAGATAAAATGCGCCGTTCTTTTCTCATCGGGAATGTTTTTCATTTTTTCAAGCAGAAAAGCGATATTATCCTCGTCATTGCCGCCCGAATATCTTGCAGAGTAAACTCCCGGCTCGCCGTTAAGGCTGTCCACGCACAGTCCCGAATCGTCGGCAATTCCTATATATCCCATTTTTGCGGGGACGGATGCCTTTATCAAGGAATTTTCCTCGAATGTCGTACCCGTTTCCTCAATGTCCTCGGTATATCCTATATCAGCAAGTGACAGTATTTTTATATCCGGGATTTTTTCCGACAGTATTGCCTGCAGCTCTGCTATTTTCTTTTTGTTATTTGAAGCAAGTACGAATTCCATCATTCAAACAACGCCTTTATAAATTCCTCGGCAACGAACGGCTGCATATCGTCAGCCTTTTCACCAACACCGATATACTTGACGGGTATACCCAATTCCTCTTTTATGGAAATTACTATACCGCCCTTTGCAGTGCCGTCAAGCTTTGTGAGAACAAGTCCCGTTATTTCTGCGGCATTTTTGAATTCCTTTGCCTGTATCACCGCATTTTGTCCCGTTGTCGCGTCAAGAACGAGAAGAGTTTCTCTTGAAGCGTCGGGGGCTTCTCTCGATATGACACGGTTGATCTTTGCAAGCTCGTCCATAAGGTTTTTCTTATTGTGGAGTCTGCCTGCGGTATCTACGATAAGCACGTCTGCTCTTTTTGCCTTTGCGGCATTTACAGCATCGTAAACGACGGCGGCAGGGTCTGAGCCCTCAGCGTGCTTTACTATATCAACGCCGACTCTGTCAGCCCATATCTGAAGCTGGTCGATAGCTGCCGCACGAAACGTATCTGCCGCGGCAAGAACTACCTTTTTGCCCTGTGATTTGAGGTTGTTTGCGATCTTTGCTATCGACGTTGTCTTGCCAACGCCGTTTACGCCGATAACGAGAATGACGGACGGTGTGGTTGAAAGATCGAGTCCGTCACCGTCACCTATCATTTCAGCTATTATCGCCTTAAGCTCCTCGTATACAAGCTCGCTTTCTGTTATTTTATCAGCCTTGACCTTGTAACGAAGCTTTTCAAGTATAGCTTCAGTTGCATTTACGCCGACGTCGGCAGTAATAAGTATTTCCTCAAGCTCATCAAAAAGGTCCTCGTCTACCGTACGCATATTTATGAAAAGGTCCTTGACCTTTCCGAACAGCGCATCCTTAGTCTTTGCAAGTCCTGCTTTAAGTTTATCAAAAAATGCCATCTTATTTCACTCCTTAATCAAGCTTTCCGATCTTTTGTTCTATTTCGTCAACGTCTACGGAAAGTATCTTTGATATACCCTTCGTAGGCATCGTCACGCCGTACAGCCTGTCGGCAGATTCCATCGTACCTCTTCTGTGGGAAATAAGAATAAACTGCGTTTTCTTCTTATTTTCCGTAAGGTAATCGGCAAATCTGTCAACGTTGACCTCATCAAGCGCCGCCTCTATTTCATCAAGCAATATGAACGGCGTGGGATTTACCTCAAGCAACGCAAAATACAGCGCTATTGCAACGAACGATTGCTCACCGCCCGAAAGCAGTGACAAGCTCTTGATGATCTTGCCCGGAGGTGCAACGTTAATATCTATACCGGATTCAAGCACGTTATCGGGCTCTGCAAGTCTTATTTCCGCAGTTCCTCCTCCGAAAAGCCTTGCAAACACTCTGCCAAAGCAGGTATTTATCTCCGTTATCGCCTCTGTGAACGCCTGCTTCATTTCTTCATCGAGCTTATAGATTATCTCCTCAAGCTCTGTTTTGGCTTTTTTGAGGTCCTCTGTTTGCACCGTCATAAAGTCGTAACGCTCCTTGACGCTCTTGTATTCCTCCGGAGCATTTACGTTAACGTGGCCTAACGCTCGTATCTTATTTCTGAGCTCTGCCTGATGCTTTGCGTTTTCCGCTCTGTTTTCACGTGTTATCTGTATCGAAAGCGGTATTTCCTTCGCCTGCGAATACGTCAGCTCGTGGTCCTCAAGCAGAGTTGTTGAAAGCTTTTCTCTTTTTTCCTCAGCATTCAACAGCCTTGATTCGTACGAGGTATATTCACGGAACATAAGCTCCTTTTTATGAGATTTTTCCTTTTCGGCATTTCTCGAAGCATTCAATGCACTTTCAAGCTGAAGCGCTTGTGAGGAAAGATCCGCAAGAACGGCTCTTGCCTGCTCTATTTGTGCATCGAGTCCCTTTGCCTCCTCGCCCGATCTTAACGCAAGCTCGGTATGATCGTTATACGATTTTTTAAGGAATGCTATTTTTTCCTGTGCTTCCTTCGCTCTTTGCTTTGTGCCGTTTGCTCTTTCGGTAAGCTCATCCAGAACGCCCGATTCAAGCTGTAATTCCTTTGCGTTTTCGGCTATCGCAATATCAGACGACGATATGCTTTTGCGGTATTCCTCCTGAGAAGCATTACCGTCTTGTATCTGTTGTTCAAGCGCCGCAAGATGAGCTGTTTTTTCTTCAAGCTCCTTACTGAGAGTCAAAAGCCTTGCGGAGTTTTCTTCCCTTTCCTTAAGCCTGCGTTCGCCTCTGGCGCTGATGTCCTTTTTCTCATCTTCAAGCTCCTGCAAGCGCAATTTATCCGAACTTATCTGTGCTAAAAGCACCTGAAGCTGAGTGTTCTCCGCATTCATAAGCGAGGTAATGATAGAAGACGAGTTTTCCGCATTCTGTGCGTTTATCTCATATTTCTGCTGCTGGGCAAGCACCGAGTCAAGCTCGCTTTGCAGCTCCTGCTGCTTTTTCTTGCCTTCCTGTATCTGATTTGTGAGAGCGTCTATCTGCGTATTTCTTGAAAGCATTCCGCTGTCCGTTCTCGCAGAGCCTCCCGTATACGATCCGCCCGCATTTATAAGCTGACCGTCAAGAGTGACGATACGTATCTTATATCCGTACTTTTTGGCAAACACGGACGCCTTGTCCATATTTTCAAATACTACCGTTCTGCCGAGCAGATTTCCGATTATTCCGCTGAATTTTTCATCGCACGATGCAAGTGAGGAGGCAACGGCTATATATCCGTCGTTTTTTGACAGCTCCTGCTCGGTATACTGCAAAAACATCGGCTTTATCGTTGATACGGGGTAGAATGTAGCACGTCCCGCACCGTTTTTCTGCAGATGTCTTATAGCCGCCTTTGCCGCCGCATCGTCCTTTACGACGATATTCTGCATTGCTGCACCGAGTGCGGTCTCGATAGCCGTCGTATACTTGCCCGCCACCTTGATAAGTCTTGAAACGGGGCCGTATATCTCACCGCAAGCACTGCCGTCGGAGGACTTGATATTCCCCTTTGCATACTCCTCAACGACAAATCTTACGCTGTGAGAATAGCCCTCCAGAAGCTCTTCCATACGGCGAAGGTTGTCTACACGGTGCTTTTTTGAAGATATGTCTATGTATATTTCATTTATTCTGTCACGTAAAGTCTGTGCCTTACTTGCACACTGTGCGGAAAGCTCTCTTTGTGCCTTAGCTTCGCCCGCAGCCTCGGAATACTTTTCCTCGTAATCCCTTATGACCTTTTCGGATCTTTCCGCTCTATCCTGTATCATTTCGAGGCTTTGGATCTTCTGTGCGATCTCGGAGTCAAGTCCCGTTGCTCTCGCCTCGTCCTCGCCATCACCCGTATCGGATACGGAAAGCTTTATCCGTATATCCGTCATTTCGTCCTTAAGGTCTTGTATTTCTTTTTGACAATCGTCAGCCCTCACGCTTTTTTCTTCAAGGTGACGTGTTATTTCGTCATACTGTGCGGCAAGACGCGCCCTTTGCTCTGCAAGCTGTGCGGCACGCGCCTTGGCATCGTTTACCGCCTGCTCCTTTTCGCTTATACGCTGTGCAAGCTCCTGTGATTCGCTGACAGCAGATCTGTACGTCTCCTCTGCCGATAACGTATCAGCCTTGATGTGTTCAAGCTCCTTAAGGGCAACAGATGCATCTCCGCTCTTTTGAAACTTTTTCTCCGTAAGAGCTGTTATTTTTTCGCTTTCGATATCCTGCAGGCGCTTGTTTTCGCGTGTTTTTTCCATTATGGATTCGGTTTTTTCTTCAAGAGACGCAAGCTCGGTGGAAGCAAGCTCAAGCTCCGTTTTATAAAGCTCGTACGAGCCTCTGAGCTTCTTTATCTCCTCTGTGAGAAGCGCCATATCGTAAAGCCACAGAGCTATATCAAGCTCCTTCTTTTCGCCGTGAAGAACGAGATATTTTTTTGCCTTTTCCGCTTCCTTTTCCAAAGGGCCTACTCTTTGCTCAAGCTCGTTCAAAATGTCAAGCACGCGCGCAAGATTGTCCTCTGTAACAGCAAGCTTCTTTGCACTTTCGTTTTTGGAGAACTTGTATTTTGAAATACCTGCAGCTTCCTCAAAAACGCTTCTGCGTTCCTCGCTCTTTCTTGATACTATTTCGGCTATTTTACCCTGACCGATTACAGAATATCCGTCCCTGCCTATACCCGTATTCATAAACAGCTTGTGTATATCCTTAAGTCTGCACGTCTTGCCGTTTATAAGATAGTCACTGTCGCCGCCTCTGAAATACCGGCGTGTGACCGTTACGGTATCGTATTCAATATTCAATCTGCCCTCTGGCGATGAATTGTCAAGGCAGAGCGTTACCTGAGCAAAGGATCCGGGCTTTCTGCTTTCACAGCCGCCGAAGATAACGTCCTCCATCTTCGTGCCTCTGATGCTTCTTGACGATACCTCACCGAGCACCCAACGCATAGCATCTGCGATATTTGATTTACCGCTTCCGTTAGGGCCAATGATAACGGTTATTCCCTCGTTGAACGAAAGCGTGGTCTTATCCGGAAAGGATTTAAA
>JAFYMA010000013.1 GCA_017556845.1 Clostridia bacterium
ATTTGCCTCTATTTGAGGGTAATCTTTTTTTATTGATTTAATAAGTTGCTTTATCTCAATTCGCTTGGAGTTCATTATTGCGTTTTCATCAGCCAATTGCTCGGTAAACCTGCAAGCGCATTGCAAAAAATCAAGCTCATTATAATTGCGCCAAGCTATTATATCATCTTCTCCTACACAGTACATAGGGCGAATTAATTCCATACCGGGAAAATTTGTTGAATGAAGCTTCGGCATCATAGTTTGATATTGACCGCCATAAATAAGACACATAAGCACAGTCTCTATTACGTCGTTATAATGATGTCCCAATGCTATCTTATTACATCCAAGCTCTTGAGCAAACCTATAAAGATATCCTCTACGCATTCTTGCACAAATATAACACGGGGATTTTTCAATGTGCTCAACTGATGCAAAAATATTTGTATCGTATATTTTTATCGGTACTCTTAGAAGTTCTGCATTGCTTATTATTTTTTCACGGTTTTTCAGACTGTATCCCGGATCCATTACAATAAATTCAAGCTCAAAGGGAATTGTACTGTGTCGTTTCAATTCCTGCATAAGCTTTGCCAAAAGCATTGAATCCTTGCCGCCGGACATACAGACCGCTATCTTATCGCCCGCAGAGACTAATTCATATGTGCGTACACCTTCTATGAATTTATTCCAGATGCCTTTACGGAATTTTTTATTTATGCTTCGCTCAACCTGAGAGCATTTATCGAGTTCTTTCATCAAAATTTAAAATTGAATGTGTTAGGAGCTATCTCAAGATCGACTTGTTTTTCATCATTGAGATATTCTATCTCACCGTCAGCACAGAAATAGTTAATCCCTGAAATACACGCTTTCTTGCACTTGTGATAAATAATACAATCTTCAAACTTTTTGATAGGCTTATTGTTTTGTATATGCTTGCCTTTTTTATATAATCCCACGAGCGATAAAAACTTTAATCGAGACAGTTTTTTTACGGCAACCAACTCGAATACGCCGTCGTTTACATTTGACTCAGGCGATGCATTAAATCCGCCGCCGTAATATGAACCATTGGCTGCAAGACACAATGTGAACGATCCATCGTATGTAAATCTTTCACCGTTTTCATCAATTCCTTCGATGTGCATATCTTGTCCGAATTTTTCAAAAAGACGCAATACAAGACTTAAAATATAGGCAACACTTCCTGATATAAATGGCTTTTTCTTCATTTCGGCTGTTTTAATAACTACATCGCAATCAAAGCCGATATTCAGTATATTCACATAATGACGATTATTATTATATTTAACGGTATCGCATTTAACGGTGACATTTTCATTACTGTATCGCAAAAAATCGTTGCCCGTACCTGCCGGATATGCTGAAATAACCGCACTTGAAGCATATTTTGAGCCTATAACACCGTTTACAACTTCGTTCAGAGTTCCGTCTCCGCCGTAAACTGTTATTTCCGCGTTTTCAACTGTATCGCAAATTTCACGTGCAATCTTTTCAGCATCGCCGATGGCGGTTGTATATCGGTTATCGTCGCTTTCGTTTGCATATTTTTGAGCAAGACCTTGTCCTGCCGCGGGGTTTATAATATTAAATCTTGGCATATTACACCTAAACAAAGGGGGCATTAACTCTGCCCCCTTTGGCTCTTTAACTTTTATTCAGCGGGCGTTATATCGTCTGCTGTGGTTTCGTCAGAAACGATCTTTTCCTGTAAATCGAATGATATCTTATCACCGTTGTTGAGAATTATTTCAGTTGCAGGTGTTGTAATAGTAACATCGTTTACTATGATCACCCACTGCTTATCCTCACCTGCTTCGACGTCGCCTATCTTGACGATTGATGCTTTATCCTCGGAGAAGGTAACAGCCATAGCGGATATTGCTGAGCTTTGCTGAGTATCTATCTCTGTCTTTCCGTCCTTTTTCGCTGCAGCGTTAAACTCGGAAATATTGAAGAGATTGTAAAGTGTAAGATCATTCTTATCACCCATTATTGAAATAGCCTGATCGCTGATGAGCTTTTGAGCTCCGTTAGTAGCGTTAAACGTAACGTTGATTGAACGGTAAGTATTTTCTTCAAGCTTGAATTCAACAAGGTCGTAGTTTTTCAACGTGCAGTTTTTGGAGTCCTCGACCTTAACGCCGTTTACGTATACATACCAAAGATATTCAACACCCTGATCTGAAGTGCCGGCAACTTCAGTTGTAATAGATTCAACTGTAACGTTATTACCTATATCGGTTGTAATAACACAGTCCTTCTTTCTTTCTGTGCAGAGTGTATTCAAAGCAAGGTAGGGAGTTGCCTGTTTGCCCCACTCATATTCGTGGTTTTCGTTAGGAATAACACGTAATGCATCGAGATAAACGATACGCTTTCCTGCTTTATTATAAACGTAGGCGGATACGTATGTCGTGTTTGCGGTTTCATCGTCTGTATTCGCGCATGATGCCAAAGCAATTGTTGTGAAAACTAGCAAAGCCGCAAATGCAAAAGATAAGATTCTTTTTA
>JAFYMA010000149.1 GCA_017556845.1 Clostridia bacterium
CTTCATCAGACGCATCAGTACTTTCAGATCCTGTGCTGATATCATTTTGTGCTGTGTCCTCTGCGTTTTCCGTCGATGAAACAGCCGTTTCCAAAGTTGTAAACGCACCAAAATCTATAACGTTATCAGATTCGGGTATTACGTGAAAATCATCTTCATGATCCGAGTCAGACGGGTACGTCCACGGATTGTCGCCGGTATATTCAGGATATATACTATCTGTATTTTGATCCTTGCAAGAGGATATGCATGCGCAAAAAACAAGCAAAAGCACAACACATGCAAGACTTATAAATACATTTCTATTGCGTTTTCTGTAATTCATTGATATTATTCCCTTCGATTTTTAAAAGTAACATATAAGCGTCTGCGGCGTACGCCTCCGGCGCAGAATAATCCAAGTACTATTATAATAAACGGAAGGCAAAATGTCAAGTGCTGTATCAAACAATTATTATTTTTTCCATAAAATTTACGATTGGATAACTTTCAAAGAATGCGGTAAGCAGTTATTTTTCAAGAAATAAAGATTATTTTCAAAAAAACAAGTCCATATTGTGTATTTTATTAAATTTCCTCTTGAATATGCAGTAAAAATATGTTAGAATTGCAGTATGGTATATAACATATATATTGGAGGTTAACTATGAAACCGATCGTTGCAATAATGTACGATTTCGACAAAACACTTTCACCGCGTGATATGCAGGAATACGCATTCATTCCCGGAATAGGCATGACAGCTCCTGACTTCTGGGAAAACTGCAACAGACTGATGCGAACGTATGAAATGGACTCCATTCTCGCATACATGTATTTTATGGTGGAGCAATCCAAGGAACGCAATTTCCGTATAACTCGCGAGGAATTCCGCAGACAAGGAAAAATTGTCGAATTGTTTGACGGTGTTTGCGAATGGTTTGAAAGAATAAACGAATACGGAGAAGAAAAGGGTGTCAAGATCGAGCATTACGTAATATCGTCAGGTCTCAAAGAGATCATCGAAGGAACACCGATCGCAAAATATTTCACCAAGATCTATTCGGCAGAATTTTTGTATAATAAAAACGGCGAGGCAATATGGCCCGCCATGGCAGTTAACTATACAAGTAAGACACAGTTCGTATACCGTATAAACAAGGGTGTGCTTGATGTTACGGAGCACGCAGGACTCAACGAATCCACTCCTGACGATCAAAAGCGCATACCGTTTTCAAATATGATATATATAGGTGACGGGCTTTCTGATGTTCCGTGTATGAAGCTCGTGAAAACGAGCGGCGGTCACTCTGTTGCCGTATATCAGGACAAAACGCACGAGGCTGTAAAGCTTTTGAAAAACGGCAGAGTCAGCTATATTGCGAAGGCAGATTACACCGCAGGCGGAAAGCTTGATACCACGATAAAGGCAATAATAGATCAAATAAAGGCTTGCAACGTAACGAAAGCTATCTATCTTAACGATATTGCGGAAAACGAAACGGAGAAAAAATGAAAAGGTTCTGGAACAAATATCGCTCCACGATGCTTTCGTACGTTCTCGTAAAAGCTATGATCGTTTTATCAGTGCTTTTTGCCTTGGGTCTTCCGTTTATCGTGGACGTATACTGCAACACCCTCGTTGCAGAAACATCTCAGCTTATACGCATTCCGCTTACCATATCGCTATATATTGCAGCAGCCCTTGTTCTTATTGCGGGAATTGCGCTTGACAGACTGCTTTCCAACATAAAAAAGGACATCGTTTTCGATACGGCAAACGTCAAATATCTACGGTATATATCGTGGTGCTGCTTTGCCGCAGCGGGCGTATTCTTTATTTTAGGAGTTTTTATCTTTCTGTCATTTGTTATCTGCGTTGCCGCCCTGTTTTTCGGGCTGATAATAAGAGTTGTTAAAAATCTGTTTTGCGAAGCGGTTCAAATCAAGTCCGAAAACGATCTGACGATATAGGAGCGCGGACATGGCAATAGTAATTAACGTCGATATAATGCTCACAAAACGGAAAATGTCGTCAGGCACTCTTGCCGCAAGAGTAGGAATAACTCAGGCAAATCTTTCAATACTCAAAACAAACAAGGCAAAGGCGATACGCTTTTCAACGCTTGAAGCTATTTGCAGAGAGCTGCAATGTCAGCCGGGAGATATTTTACAGTACGTCCCCGACGATGATGACGTATCAGACGATTCCTGACAGATCAAACGCGGGAGTGTACGATTCTTTTTCTGATCCCTTTTCCTGATAAAATCCGTGAAAGCCCAATTTTTCGGCATATTCACTCACTTTTTGAAACTCATAGCTTGTGACAGTCCTGTTTATCTTCGGATATTTTTCAGCCATATAGCAAGGGTAATACTGACGCATAAGGCTAAGAGAATAATCCTCTGTGCCGAATTTATTTTTTAACAGCTCCAGCACCTTTATTGATTCATCCCTATGCGACGGCAGAACGAGATGGCGTACGATCACACCCTTACGTATCATACCGTCCGGTGAATATTCTTCCTTGCCAACAGTCTCAAGCATAGCATGCAATGCGCTGACAGCGTGAATCGGATAATCCTTTGCATTAGAGTATTCACTTGCAAGGTCGGAAGATATGTACTTCATATCTGTCAGAAAAACATCTACGATGCCATTTAGATCCCGTATGGTCTGTGCTTTTTCATATCCGCCCGTATTCCATATTATTGGGATCTTAAGCTCGTCTTTGCACGATCTTACAGCTTCTGATATCAGATGAGTATACGGCGTAGGAGATACAAGATTGATATTTGCAGCGCCGTCGTTCTGCAGTGAGAGCATAATACGCGAAAGATCTTCAACCGTTATATCTTTCCCAAAGCCCTCGGCACTTATTTTATAATTCTGGCAGTAAACGCATTTAAGATTACAATGTGAAAAGAATATAGTACCGGAGCCGCTTTTACCCGATATAGGCGGCTCTTCCCACATGTGCTTTGATGCTCTTGCGACTATGATACAGTCGGGTGCTGAGCAAAAGCCTGTTTTTTCCTTGCGGTCAACACCGCAATTTCTCGGACATAAAGTACATTTCATAATTATTTTCTCCGGAGCTTATGATGAATTATTTTGAAAAAACCGAACGACTCATACAAAACGGTATAGACACCTGCGTTTTTCCGGGTGCCGCATATGCAGTCGGTGATAAAAACGGAATATATCTGAACGATTTCAAAGGCTACAGCCGCACGATAATGAATGAAGACGAGCCAAACGGAGTATTTTGCGGAAAAATACCGCCCAACGCATCGTTACTCACCCGTGACACCTTGTTTGATATGGCGTCATTAACGAAAATACTGTCCACAACAACAGTATGCCTTCGTATGATCGAGGACGGAATGATATGCCTTGACGATACGATAGGACGTTTTTTCTCCGTACCAAATGACAAAAAGGATATTCAGATACGCCATCTGATGACACATTCAAGCGGTATACATCCGCACTTTGCGCTTTACGATATGTGCTCATCACCGGAGCAGGTGCTTGACACGATCATTTCGCAGCCGCTTTTTTACAAAACGTCTGAACGTGTTGAATATTCCTGCATGGGATATATAGTCCTCGGAAAAATACTTGAAACGGTGTCGGGCGAGAGTCTTGATTCGTTGGCGGAAAGATACGTATTTTCACCGCTTGGAATGAGTAGCACAGGATACTGTCCTGACCGTAATCCAAAGCTGAAAAACAAAGAATGTGTATGTGAGGAATACTCACATCACTCAAAAAAATATATTCAAGGCGTCGTTCACGACGAAAACGCACGTTTCATGGGCGGGGTATCCGGTAATGCAGGTGTATTTTCCTGCATTGATGACGTTTGCAAATTTGCGCTTATGCTTTCTCGCTTCGGTGTTTACGAAAACGAACAGTTTTTAACTCCGTCAATATTAAAAAAAGCGATATATAATTATACAAAAGATATTCCGGGACAAGACCGCGGGCTTGGTTTTTACCTTTCTTCAGGTATATACGATCCTTGCGGCGACTTATTTGCACTCGGCTCGTTCGGTCATTTAGGCTTTACGGGCAATTCCCTTTTCGTTGACAAAGATACGGGAATGTTCGCCGTTCTGCTTACAAACCGCGTTCATTACACGAGAGGAAACGATAAGATACTGAGATTCCGCAGACTGTTCCATAACTGCGCTATGGCGGAATACACGCGTATGATACACGATTGAATTATATCAGAAAACAAATAAAAATTCAATGATAATACAGAAAATGAGGTAAAATTATGAGCATACCGAGAAGCGAACACCCAAACCCGCAATTTATGCGTCAAAATTGGATATGCCTTAACGGTGAATGGCAATTCGAGATCGACCACGGCAAAACAGGTGAGCAAAGAGGTCTGGTAAACGCCGAATCCCTTTCACAAGTTATTAACGTGCCGTTTTGTCCTGAAAGCAAGCTGTCAGGCATTGAAAACAGAGATTTTATGGAATGCGTATGGTACAAAAAATCATTTGAGCTTACAGAGGATTTTGTAAAAGGCGACGTTATACTGACCGTGGGAGCTTGCGATTACAGAAGCAAGATATTTGTAAACGGAAAATTCTGCACAGAGCATATCGGCGGATACACTCCGATCAGAATTCCCGTAGGACACGCTCTTCAGGCAGGAAAAAATGTAATAACCATTTGTGCATACGATGATCTGAGAAGCACAAAGCAGCCATCGGGCAAGCAAAGTCCCGCTTTTGATTCATTCGGATGCTTTTACACACGCACAACGGGAATATGGCAAAGCGTAATTCTTGAAAGCGTTCCTAAAGCGTATATCAAAAATTTCAAATTCGACACATCAAACGACGGAACTGTTATAGTAACAGCAAGCATAGAAAACGGAAGCGGGCTTGATCTGAACGTAGAAGTATCGTTCGAAGGAAAATCGGTAGCAAGCACGCATGCAAAGGTTACGGGCAACGTTGCAAGGGCAGTCATCAATATTCCTTGTGTTAAATTATGGGATATAAACGAGCCTAATCTGTATGACGTGACATTAACGGTAGGAGATGATACCGTCATCAGTTATTTCGGCGTACGTACAATAGAATACAAAGACCACAGAATGTATCTGAACGGACGAAGCATTTTCGGAAGATTTATACTTGATCAGGGCTTTTACCCCGACGGCGTTTATACCGCGCCCTCAGATCAGTCATTGATAGATGATATAAATTTTTCAATGTCATGCGGATATAACGGAGCACGCTTGCACGAAAAGATATTTGAACCGAGATTTTTATACCATTGTGATAAAATGGGATATATGGTTTGGGGCGAGCACGCAAACTGGGGACTTGACATATCAACGAAAGAGGCTTTACAACCGTTTTTATCGGAATGGCTTGAAATGATAGAGCGTGATTACAATCATCCGTCAATAATCGGATGGTGTCCGTTCAACGAAACTCAGGTCAATCAGGATGCAGACATCATACGCACGGTATATTCAGCAACAAAAGCCATAGATCCTGCAAGACTGTTCATAGATTGCAGCGGTTGGATGCATGTTGAGGGATGCTGTGATATGATGGATTGTCATAATTACGAGCAAAATGCAGAAGTATTAATGAGCAATATAAGAGATTGCAAGGGTCTTGACTACAAGGGATTGCCGTACAGAGAGGATCTGTGCTTTATATCCGAGTTTGGCGGAGCTCGTTGGGCTCCCGAAGATGAAAATAACGGCTGGGGATACGGTAATACCCCGAAAAACCTTGACGAATTCTACGAAAGATACGAAAGCCTCGTTTCTTCAATACTTGGCTGTGATAAATTCTGTGCGTTCTGCTATACTCAGCTTACAGATGTTGAAATAGAGAAAAACGGTCTTTTCACTTTTGACAGAAAAGCAAAATTCGACTGTGAAAAACTCAAAAAAATCACTTCGGCAAAGGCATCTGTAGAAGACTGAATTTGGCATTATTCAGCCATTTTCGTCACGTTTTTCAAACACTTGGTCAGAGTGCACAAATAAAATCGGTAAAGATTGTTGAACTTTTGGAGAAGAAAGGTATTGTAAAATTTTCCATTATATGTTAATATTGTACTGTAATAAACAATAACTTACAGAAAGGAAATAAAAATATTTATGGAAGTAAAAATTAGGGTTCTTGTGGCAGACGCAAACCTTGAATTCAGAATGCAATGCCGTGAGTTTTTAAAGCAAAGCTTCAATTGCTCAGTCGATGAATCGCTTAACGGAGAGGATGCTCTTGAAAAAATAAAATTCAACAACTACGATTTCGTTTTGTGTGATATGTGGTTGCCGAGGATCGACGGCCCTCATCTTATAAGAGAATCAAAAAGCAGATTAGGCAGCGATAATCTTCCGGAATTTATCGTTTTCTCTGCGATAAACAGTCAGAATGTTTATATAGAAGCGGACGAAGCGGGAGCTTCTTACTGCATGACAAAGCCTGTTGATTTCTCAATACTCGCCGATCGCCTTTGCAGACTGTATGCAATGCGTTCAAGAAGTTCTGACAACAGCGACAATGGAATGGAAACGCAGATAACGAAGATAATTCACGAGATCGGAGTTCCTGCTCACATCAAGGGATACCAGTATCTCAGGTGTGCCATTCTGATGGCTATAAAGGACAACAACGTAATAAATTCCGTCACAAAGGTTCTCTACCCTCAGGTTGCGAAAGCATATAACACGACACCATCAAGAGTTGAAAGAGCTATACGTCACGCTATTGAGGTGGCGTGGGACAGGGGCGATGTTGACGTACTTAATTCTTACTTCGGATATACTATACAAAACAACCGTGGAAAGCCCACGAACAGCGAATTTATAGCAATGATAGCGGATAATCTGCGGTTGAAAAACAACATAAAATAAAAAACGGTACGTTTTGATATGCATCCGAAAGCTTTTATGGCTTTTGGATGCATATTTTTTCGTACCGATAATTTTATATTTTTTCTGTAAGAGCGATGGAGCCGTTCACAAGAAAATCAATATTTTCTTTTTGAAACACAGTATCGTGCTTTGTGTGTATACGGTCCATATACAACGTGCCTTTTTTCGTTTTCTTGAGCGATGCAACACCTATGCCCTTTTTAAAGGATGCTTGATCTGACGGATAGAAAACATTTTTATTTGCTATATCAACCGTAAAAATATCATTGGATATAAAACTTCCTTCAAGAAGCGGTATCTCTGTGCTCGCACCCTTATTTACCACAAACAAAATCGTTTTTCCGTCGGAAACACAGTCAAAATTTACGATAAGTGTGTTCTTGGCTATTTCCTTGTGTTTCGAAGCATAAGACGATGATCCGATAAGCCCGACCTCCTCATAGTCAAACAGAATATATGCTGCGTTTTCTTTCAGTTCAGGCGGCATTTTCGCCATAAGGTTCATAACGGTAACGACTCCTGACGTGTTGTCATTTGCGGTATGCTTATTTGCAATTCCAAATATCAGCATACATAAAAATACAAGCAATGCACCGAACACTACTGCCTCACGAAGAACAAACTCGGTAAAGATCGCGTCATCAGGCACAAGCCTTGAAACAATGTGGTTTCCGCAAGCAATAATAGCTATTAGCGGTATACATATCACAACTTGATACAATAAGTAAAGAAGAAAATTTTTAGGCGTTATGAAATTGGGAAACGGCAAAGTCGCACAAGTGTCATAGTGAGCAGTATATATCACCTTTGCTTTTTCGGGCTCACCTATAACAATGTTTTGCGAGCCTAAAGAGCCTTTTTCAATTTCGCATTTATATCCGTGCTTATCACACTCGGGTCTGACAAAAGAAAAAAAATTATTTTTTTGCTTTTTATTTTTTCTCACTTGATACTTATCGAGTATAATGTCTGAATACATGGTAATTCTCCTTTAAAATTTTCCTGCATCATATTATACAGTATCTTCAATACATTGTCAATATTTAATATTTATTTTGCCGTTTTATGTTTATTTAAACATAATAATGAGATATAATGTTTTTTTGATATGTATTTAACGAAAGGCTGATATATGTTTAACGGACTAAAAAATAATATTTCTTCATTTAGGCGTGGAATGATGGATGGTATTCCGATAGGACTCGGATATCTAGCCGTCTCATTTTCATTAGGCATAGCGGCAAAAAACGCAGGGCTTGATGCAGTTCAGGGGCTCGTGGCAAGCTTTCTGTGCAGTGCCTCGGCTGGTGAATACGCAGGCTTTACAGTTATAGCATCGCATGGGGCATATTTTGAAATAGCACTTGCTACCCTCGTTGCAAATATACGGTATTTACTTATGGGATGTGCAATGAGTCAACGCTTGAAGCCGAAAACTCCGCTTTGGCAGAGAATGCTTATGGCTTTTCACTTGACGGATGAATTATTCGGCATAGCAATAGCGCGGCCCGGGTATCTAAATCCTTACTATAGCTTCGGTGCAGCATTGACCGCAGCGCCGCCGTGGGCAATTGGAACAATGCTCGGCGTAATAGCAGGTAATATACTTCCTCAACGTCTTGTAAGCGCGTTCAGCGTAGCTCTGTTTGGTATGTTTTTGGCAGTTATCATTCCCGAGGGTAAGAAAAACAAGGTCGTTATGGCTACGATCGCTGTTTCATTTGCATTAAGCCTTATTTGCACGTATGCTCCTTATATTTCATCTCTTTCAGGCGGAACACGAACGGTAATATTAACAGTAATCATTTCTGCTGTTGCCGCACTGCTCTTCCCAAGAAAAGACGAGGAGGTAATTGCAGAATGAACACATACGTTTACATATTTATTATGTTTGCTGTCACGTATGCAATACGCGTACTGCCGATGACCCTTATCCGAAAAGAGATCAAAAATACGTTTATCAAATCGTTTTTGTATTACGTACCGTATGTAACTCTCGCGGTTATGACGTTTCCTGCAATAGTCCAAGCTACGCAAAGTCCGATTGCAGGTGTTGCGGCACTTATAGCAGGTATAGTCGTAGCATACGTCGGACTTGATCTTTTCCGTGTTGCTTTAACTTGTTGTGCAACGGTATTTATTTTAGAGCTTATTCCGATGATACCGTAAAACAAAACTCATTATATTAAATTTCAAAAAACTCTCAGCAATCAGAAAAACACTTGCTCACAAAAGTCAGCAGGTGTTTTTTGAAATAAAAATATTTGAATAAATGTACTATCAGAAAAATAAAGGGCTGTTGCAAAGCAACAGCCCTTTAAAGTGTTAATCAAAATCGATTATGCACCGAAAGCTTCGATATCAATATCGTTATCCTTACCTGCGCAAGCGCCATCGCCGTTAACGCAAACAGGAGCAATCTCGGAAGATGTGATTACGTCGGAGCAATCAACAACTTCGATCATCATTTCGGGAGCTTCATAAATCTTTTTCATTATAGTAATCCTCCTACAAATTCCAATTATGCGTTTGCACCAGCAGTAGCATAAACTCTGCCATCTGCGTAGTCAGCGTAAGGCTGTGCAACGAATGTAGCACCAGCGGGAGCGTTTGTAATAACTGCTGTGAAGTAAACAACTGAGCCTTCTGTCTTGTAGATGTTCTTTGCAGCAACGTCATTTGTTACACCGTTGTATGTGATTTCGATACCGTAACCTTCAAGATCAGCACCAGCAGCAGCTGTGTCGATGGAGGAAATGAAACGGATACCAGCAGAAACTTCGCAAGCTTCGCAACCAGCTCTTACTTCCTGCTTAGCAGCAGCAGGAGCTACAGCGGGCTCTTCAACGATTTCTTCTGCAACAGTTACTGTCATAGCAGGAAGGGGATTTTCTTCAAACATAAGCTCGAAGGGATCAACAACCTTTGTACCAGCTGCATCAGAGCAGAGGTTAGCTGTGTTTGCACCGAAGTAAATCTGGAAATCGTATGTTGTGCCGATAGCAGCATCAGCAGGAACCTGGAATGTAAGTGTGTATGTGCCTACAGTTGTAGTACCAACTTCCTGTGCGAAAGATGTGTAGCAGTGGTCAAAAGCAAATTCAGAATACTCAAGCGCAAGAGCATCTCTGGAAACTGCGAGATCATAGTCATCGCCAACACCTTCAATGCTTACGAATTCAAGGTTTTCAGCATCAAACCACAAAGAAGAGCAAATAGCAGCATCCCAAATGTAACCAGCTTCTGTAACTGTGATTACGTCTGCGATTTCAAAAACGATCTGTCCACCGGGAGCAACAGTTTCGGAATATGTGTATTCCTGACCAAACTGAATCTTTTCGTTCTTTGCACTTACGTTAAGAGCGCAAAGAGAGAATACCATAGCTACAACAGCTACGAGTGAAATTATTCTTTTCATAATTATCTCCTATTATTATTTAAACTTTTTTTGGTTAAATCAATTACCATTGTCCACTTGAAACAAATGTGGCAAGACGTGCCAAGTCAGCACTGTTAACCGTGTTACGTGTATCCTTATTAGTATTACCTGCAACCTTCATTACAATAGAATAAGAAGATGTGTTGCCGGCTGAAATATCAGCTCTGAGACGTGCAGAGTCATTAGAGTTGACCTTACCGTCAGAGTTCATATCGCCCAACAGAGCAACTGCATATGTTTCAATAACATTGCCGTCAACCTGGAGCTCAAGTGTATAATTCGTACCAACAGCACGTGCACTTGTTGTTGCTGTGCCGGAAGCTGTCTTAAGTACCAATGTACCTGCACCTGTAGAGGTTGCAATGTTTGACATAAATGTTGCGTAGTTAGCCGCACCTGACATAAGGATTACACCCTTTGCGGTGTCTATCGTGTAGTCGGAGCCTTCTGCAATTGTAATCGTGGGTGTTTCTACAACATTTGCTGTATAAACAACGTTAATTACGATCGCTTCTGTTCCCATTGTACCTGCAACGGTTGCAGTATCTGCAGTATAACCGTCTATAGCGGGAGAATCAACAGAGTATGTCTGACCTTCCAACAAGGAAAGAATAACAGCCTCTGCCAATACATTACCGTCAGCGTCAACATAGTTGATAGTGAGATCGTACTTTGCAAGTGAAGCATATGTTACTGTGTGAACAGTATCATCAGCACCAACTGTACCTGTCACTGTAGCTGTTTCGGTTGTGTAACCCTCAATAGCGGGTGTTGCGATAGAATAGGAATAGCCCTCGAAATAGAGCTCTTCTACTGCGCCAATCACATTGCCCTCACCGTCAACGCACTCTACTTTAACTGTAGAAACTGCGCTTGTCTTTGTGATGTCAATGTTATCGAAGTAGAACTCATTTGCACGTGTAGCGATAGAAGCTCTGTGCATTACAGCCATAAGGCCGATGTCCGTAGAAGCAACTGTTTCGCCTGCAGCGTTCAGGATAGCAACTGTTCTGTTGAAGTCAGCTGCGCATACACCTGTGTCAACGGTTTCAGCATCAGCGTATGTGATCGCAGCAACCTTTTCAGCGCCAACGAAGATCTGAATGGTGTTTACACCATTGTCGATCACTGTGTACTTGTTGAATTCAAACAGATCTGCTGTAGTTTCAACAACGTAGTCGATCGCGCTGTAGCCGTTTGTTTCGTCATAGCAAAGAACATAGATAACGAGCTTGTTCTGAGCTACGGGTACCAGACAAGCACCTGAGGTGTTTGTAACAAAGATACCGCCGTTGGGAGAAGCAACTGCGTCGCCTGCTGCATTCTTGCGTTCTTCATACGACTGTCTTTCAACATTGCAGAAGTCAAAGTAGAAGCCTCTTGCAACGTTCGTTGCGCTTTCTATCTTCATTTCGATAGAAGCACCGTAGGGACCTACCCAAGTGTGATCGGAATAAGCTTCTGTAATACCGCCCATCTTAGCATAGTTGTCACCGTCATCACTTGTCATAAGAGTGATGAAAGATCCCGCACCTTCTCTGGGGGACCACTGATTTCTGAAGCGGTTGCCGGACTGCATAAGGTCAGTCACGTCATATTCGCCGCTGTCAAGAATGATATCCCATGCTGTTTCTTCAGCAGTAGACTCAAGATCTGTAGAAACATCAACAGATGTTTCGTTAAGAATGATGGTCCAGCCGATATCCAGGCGCAGATAAGTCTTAACAGTGTGTGTACCTACAGAAAGATCAGAAACAGGAACGCTAATAGCGTAACGTGTGTAATAATCCTTGTAAGTAGCCGCGTTCTTGATAGCTGCAGCATCCTGATCGTTTGCGAAATCGGTAGCGAATTCGCCATATACGATATCGCCGCCGTCGATGCTGTAACCAAATGCATCAGCAGCAGTGAAAGCATCAGCCACTGACAGCCAGCCACGGAATGTGATGCTTGTCGTGTGAACAGCTGTTGCAGGAACGTTCGATGCATTGCCGCCGAATTCAGACTTGTTTCCGAGCGTCAAAACATCAATACCGTCTCTGCTGACCTGAAGCTTACCGTACTCAGACGGATAAACAGGAGCAGCAGAGATAGACTTAGAAGCTACTGAAATATCAGCAGTTGCAAACTCTACTGTTTCAGAAGCTGCTACAACAGTCGTTTCCGTTGTTGTTGTACCATCTCCATTGGGGATAACAGTTTCCTCTGTTACTTCATTTGTAATGAATCTCAGAGTAAAGGTATGTGTTTCACCGTCAGCAAACGTTGTGGGAATGCTGAAATTGAAACGGCAGTTTGCATTAGCCTCTGCATTAGCGTTGTTGTTATTGAGCTCATTTGCATAAGCTGCAGTAACATCGTCGCCAAGCTCCAAAGCTATGTCTGTCCATTCACCATCGTCGATCTTGTACTGGAGCGATTTCATACCTGCAGCTGTAAGAACCCAACCCTTAGCCATAATGCTATCGCCGGGGGTCATCGTCGCAGTTACAGATGTCGTCGCATTGCCCGTATCAGCGTTGATGCTGTTTCCGCCGGGATTACCGAATATACCGCTATCGAATTTGTAACGGTAGTAGCCGGCATCAGCTGAAACAACTAAGCTCATGCTTGATACTACGAGCAGGGTCGCCAAAAGAATTGAGATAAACCTTTTCATTTTTTTCCTCCTTTTTTTTATTTTTTTAGCTTTAAGCCATACTAATTCTATCATAGAGATTTTAGTTTGTCAATAGAGTTTATAATATTTTTTTCGAATTTACAATTAATGTATTTGACAGATAACATAAAAAATGCCCGTTTTTTGTGCATTTTAACAAAAAAACGGGCAGTTTTTGTATTTTATTGTGCGTTTGCTCTATCAAGCCATATCGTTCCGAAATCCAATGCATCAAATAAGCCTTGCTTTTCACCTTGACGGTATATTTTCGTCTGAGGATCGGCATTCGGATCGGTGCTTACTACCTGAACGATTATTCTGTCAGGAACGGTAACACCGTTAACAGTTTTATTGGTTAATATAATAAGGAATAATATATACTTGTCATCCATACTGCCATAGCAAATAGCGTTTTTTTCACGCACAAGGGGTTTTCCCTTGTACATCAGGTACTTTCCCTCAAGTAATGCTTTTTCAGCCATCGTTA
>JAFYMA010000150.1 GCA_017556845.1 Clostridia bacterium
ATGAACATCTATAAACTTACGTCGGATATGGAGTTTATTGCACTATGTTTACACCATTATAAGGATATGAATTCTATTTATTTGCTTTCCGGACATAGCTTAATATTGGGGCTGTTTTGCGATATTTATTTTTACATCAAAAATGTATGCCCCTCTGCAGTTACAGTTTCCCAGCTTGCCGGTCGACTTAATGTCGGTAAATATTTATACGTATGTTTGTCGCATACTATGGAAATTTTTGATGATTCAATATTATCGCCGTACATCAAGACGTTGGAGGAATATAAGGATGAGGAACTATTAAATGGTTTCGGCTTGAATGATAAAGAGCGTAAGTATTGGGACATTCCTCTTGCTCAAAGATTATTTCACAACAATCTCCCCGAGTACATGCAAAAGTTTTTAAGTGATTCGGATTTTGAAAAAATACGTATCAATCGTGAGAACATGTAAGGACTGACAAAATATGAAAACAGAAAAGAAAAAAGAAAAAAAGCAGATAGATTGGAAGCGTACGTTTAAGAACAACGGCTATATGCTTAGTCTCATCATCAAGGCCTGTCCGGGTGTGCCTATATTGGCTTTGATTACAACAGTTCTCGGCGCATTCAATTCATTCTTTATCAATACTTATCTGTATCAATATGCTCTTAATGCGCTGCAGGCAGGCACGGAGCTAAGTGTAATTCTTATTACGCTCGGATGTATGTTCGGATACTGTGTTCTGTACGTAATTATTCGCAGTATATCTAACTGCTATTATGAATTGAAGTATCCAAAAGTGGAGGCGTATATTCAAAACCTTCTTCAAAAGAAAGCGGCAGAAGTAGATCTTGCTTGCTTTGAGAGCTCTGCCTTTTACGATACCTACGTTAAAGCGACGAGCGAAGCAACTGATAGAGCTTATACGGTGATGAATAACATCCTCGACGTAATATGGATCGTCATAAACGTCTGTGCGGTAGGCACGCTTATCGTTACGATAGACCCCATATTCCTGATTCTTGCATTTCTACCGTTTCTCTGTACGCTTCTCATTGGCAAAAAGCGCAACCGCATCAGGTACGAATATAATATGCGCAGTGCAGAGGTGGCAAGGCAACGCGATTACGTGCGCAGAACCTTCTATTTAAGCGACTTTTCAAAGGAAATGCGTCTTACAGAAATGTGGAAGGTAATGTATAAGCGCATGCACTCAAGCATTTCCGAAATGAAGGAGATCGTAAATAAATACGGATATAAATTGATGTTCTTCCGTTATTTGTTTGACTTTATTTTCGACGTCGTTGTTTATTCGGGTGCTATAACCCTTGCCGCCTTTAAAACGCTTGTGTCAAAAAATATGCTTGTTGGAGATTGCTTTGTTGTTATCAACTCCATCTCTAATATAGCGGGAAATATTAACTATATGGGCGACGTTTTCTTCAAGCTTGACGAAAACTCTCTGTACGTTGATAACCTTCGGAATTTTCTTGAATACGAGGTACATATTGCGGAGGATGAAAACGCTCCCGCTGTTTCTTCCTTTAATAAGCTTGAACTTAAAAATATGACCTTCGTATATGAAGGTCAGGGCAAACCCGCGCTTTCTAACGTAAGTCTTACGGTAAATGCCGGTGAAAAAATTGCTATAGTCGGTCATAACGGCGCGGGCAAGACCACGCTTATTAAATTACTGCAAAGACTGTATGATCCGAGCGAGGGCGAGATACTTCTTAACGGAGAAAATATCAAAAGCTACCGTCTTTCCTCTTACCGAGGACTTTTCGGAACTGTGTTTCAGGATTACCGCCTGTTTGCAACGACGGTTGCGGAAAACGTACTGCTTCGCGGAAACGTTACCGATGAGGACAGAGCCTCGGTTAAGGAAGCTCTGACCAAGGCAGGTATATATGATAAAGTGGAAGACCTTTCAAAGGGCGTTGATTCCAACGTAACAAGGGAATTTGATAACGAAGGCGCAATGTTCTCCGGCGGTGAGGCGCAGAAGATATCTATTGCAAGAATATTTGCGGGAAGTCAAGAGATCGTCATTATGGACGAGCCTACGTCAGCCCTTGACCCGATTGCCGAACAAGAAATGTAACGCAATATGTTTGAGGCATGTGTAGTTAAAACGGTCATTTTCATTTCGCACCGTCTTTCAAGCGCAACTATGGCAGACCGTGTGTATATGTTCGAAAACGGTGAGATCATTGAGCAGGGAGCACATGGCGAGCTTCTTTCTATGAACGGAAAATATGCTGATATGTGGCATAAGCAGGCGGATACCTATGCTGATACAGAGGAGGTGACGGTATGAGCAAGGATAAATCAAAGAAGCATAGTGTTTCGAGGGTATCAAAAAACCTATGGTTCATGCTGAAATATTCCTTCAAATACGCCCCCTCCTACACTCTCGTTACTCTCGGGGAAGCTCTGGGGCGCGGTGCATGGCACATTATCGGAGTACTGTTCACCAAGTATCTCTTTGATGCCATAGAAGCGGGAATCGAATTCAAAACGGTGCTGTTCTGGATACTCCTTTACAGCGGATATAATGCGGTTTTTGAGCTTTTCAATAAATGGCGCCTTGAAGTATACGTTCCGAAGGTCAGACTGATACTTCACGAAGGAATACAAAACGAGCTTTACAAGAAGGCCCGTGAGCTTGACCAAAGCTGTTATGACGATCCTGAGTTCTACAATGAGTTTATTTGGGCGATCCGCGAGTCGGATAGCCGTACCGTTCAGATTATGGAGAACTTCAGCATCTTTATCAACCGAATCATATCAAGCGCAGTCATTCTCGGCTTGCTTGCATC
>JAFYMA010000014.1 GCA_017556845.1 Clostridia bacterium
GGTACTGCAATGATCGGTGACCCTTCGGGTAAGAGCGATATGCGTAAAATGATGACTCAGGAAACTATTCTTCACAATATTTCCTGTTTCGAAAAGCAGATGGGAAAGTTCCTTGATCTTTCGCCCGATAAGGCAATGGTAGTAAACAACGGAGATTGGCTCCTTGGTCTTAACTACGTTGAATTTCTTCGCGATATCGGTGTTCATTTCTCTGTAAACAGAATGCTGGGTGCCGAATGTTATAAGTCCAGAATGGAAACAGGACTTACCTTCCTTGAGTTTAACTATATGCTTATGCAGAGCTACGACTTCTATAAGCTCTTTACTGATTATGGATGCCGTCTTGAATTCGGTGGTGATGACCAGTGGTCTAACATCATCGGAGGCGTTGAGCTTATCCGTAAGAAGACCGGTAAGGAAGCTTACGGTATGACCTTCCAGCTTCTTACCAACAGTGAAGGAAAGAAGATGGGCAAGACCGAAAAGGGTGCCGTTTGGCTTGATCCTGAAAAGACCTCGCCCTACGATTTCTTCCAGTATTGGCGCAATATTCCCGATGCCGACGTTATCAAGTGTCTTAAGATGCTTACATTTATGCCTCTTGATGAAATCAAGCAGTATGAGCATCTTACAGGACAGGAACTCAATCCCGTCAAGGAAAAGCTCGCTTATGAGGTTACCAATCTCGTTCACGGAGAAGCTGAAGCTATCAAGTGCCTTGAAGCGGCTCGTGCTGTATTTGCAGGCGGCGGACTGTCGGGCGATATGCCTACAACCGAGCTTTCCGATGCTGATTTTACCGACGGAAGCATCACCCTTATCGATCTTATGCTTAAGGGTAAGCTTGCTCCTTCCAAGGGTGAAGCCCGCAGACTCATTCAGCAGGGCGGTGTAAGCGTAAACGACGTTAAGGCAGATAAATTTGATCTTGCTTTTGCCGCAAGCGATTTTGACGACGACGGTTTGATCGTGAAAAAGGGTAAGAAGGTATATCATCGTTTTACCAAATAATTTGAGGTCAACTATGCAGAATAAACAGCTTTTAGTTGAATATTTTTCTAAATTATCCGAAGAAGGGCGCCTTGAATACAAGGAAAATGCCCTCCTTTCGGAGTATGCATCTTTTAAGATAGGCGGACCTGCTGCATTCGTTGTATTTCCGTATGATGCTCAATCCTTGGTTGACGCTTATAATTATGCTGATTCGTTAGGTGTAAGGGTTCTTGTATTCGGAAATGCAAGTAACGTTCTTTTCTGTGATGACGGAATTGACGGAGTCATTATTTTTACCGGAAAGTTAAAGGAACTTTTTGTAAATGATAACGGGATTATTTGTGCAGGAGCAGGTATACATCTTATTGCTCTTTCGCAGTTTGCGTATAAGAACGGATTCAAGGGGCATGAGTTTCTGTTCGGTATTCCCGGAAATTGCGGTGGCGCAGTGTTTATGAATGCAGGCGCGTATGAGCATTGTATTTCTGAGGTTTTGTATGCGGTTACTTATTTTGATGTCAAACAGAATAAGATAATTCGTGCCCTTAAATCTGAATTGGAATTCGGATATCGCGAAAGCAGTTTCAGAAAGAATTCCTGGATAGTGCTTTCGGTTGAAATTAAGCTTGAAAAAGCTGAAAACCCCGAAGCAGTTAAAGCTTTAATGGACGATCATTTACGTACCAGAAATGCTAAACAGCCTTTGGAATATCCCAGTGCAGGAAGTGTTTTCAAGCGGTATCCCGGATATTATACCTCCAAGCTTATTGATGAAGCAGGGTTAAAGGGAACCTCCGTCGGCGGAGCGCAAGTATCCGAAAAGCACGCAGGATTTATCGTGAATCGCGGCGGAGCTACAGCGCTTGACGTAATGATGCTTATAAAGCTTGTTCAGGACAGAATATACGCCGTTAACGGTATACACATTGAGTGTGAGGTAATTTACGTTGTCTGACGCTGTATATTTTATCTCATCATTTGGATTTAAGCACGGAATACCGGATGACGCTGATTTCATATTTGATGTTCGATGCCTTTCAAATCCTTATTGGGTTGAAGAAATGCGTGATTTATGCGGGCTTGACGGTGAAGTTGATGAATACGTTTTTGCTGATGATAAGTCGGTTTCGTATCTTGAAACGGTTGTTGAAGTTCTTAAATTGAACGTTGATTTAAAAGAAAATACCTTTAAAAAGGTATATATCGGCTGTACCGGAGGACAGCACCGTTCGGTTGCTTTTGCTGAACGACTTTGTAAAAAACTTTGTGATTCGGGTATAAAATCAACCATTGTTCACAGAGAATACGAAAGGTTTAAATAATGAGTTCCTTTGCCCAGACGACTAAGGATGCTTTGTGCGAAATACCGGTTAAATCCGAATGTTGCAAATCTGCTATGCTTTGCGGTATGATTGCTTTTTCTGCCGGAAAAGATAATAATGGGATATTTCACACCGTTGAAAACGAAAACGTTATTTCGCTTTACGAGATGCTGCTCGTTGAGGTGCTTGGTGGAACGTGCGATATAAGCTATTTTGGACAGGGTTACAAAATAACGATATCTGATTTTGCAACGCTTGAATCGATAATAAAGAGATTCGGTAATTTAAAAGCACCGAAAAAAGGAATATTTAAATGTGAGCATTGCCTGAAGCATTATTTCAGAGGTGCGTTTTTGTGTGCAGGCACGATCAATTCTCCTGATTCCTCGTATCACCTTGAAATAGAAACTCCGTTTACTCCTGGGAGCGTGTCGGAGCTTCTTTCGGAATTAGGTATCGTATTCAAATACTCAAATCGCAGAGGTACGGGAGTGATCTATGTTAAGGAAAGTGAAGTTATTGAAGATTTCCTTAATTATATAGGAGCACGCAGTTCGGCTTTTTCATTGATGAATGAGAAAATCAGACGTGAGTTGCGTAATAATGCAAATAGGCAGAAGAATTTTGACACCGCCAACATAAAAAAATCGGTTGCTGCAGGTGCGCGTTATTTAGACGCAATCAAGAAACTTCAGGATGAAAAACGTATGAATATGCTTAGCGAAGAATTGCGCGAAACGGCGACTCTTAAACTAAAGCATCCCGACGTTGGCCTTGTTGAACTTGCCGCTCTTCATGATCCCAAAATCACAAAATCGGGTCTGTATCACAGATTAACGAAAATAGTAGAATTTGCAAATAACACCGATTAAATAATTTAATGAAAGGAAAACGACAATGGCTGATTTTGTTCATCTGCATCTTCATAGCGAATACAGTCTTCTTGACGGCGCTTGCAGAATTTCTGAAATCCCCGATGCTGTTAAACGAATTGGTCAAAAAGCCGTTGCGATTACCGATCACGGTAATATGTACGGTGTCGTTGATTTTTATAATTCATGTAAAGCTGCAGGTGTAAAGCCGATAATAGGCTGTGAAGTGTATGTGTCTGCAGGAAATATGAAAGAACGTACTCTTGGCGAGA
>JAFYMA010000151.1 GCA_017556845.1 Clostridia bacterium
AGCGTTCCTTTGTCTATTCCCGCGGGAGTTATCCAGATGTTACCGTCCTTATCCATAATTGAAAGGTTGCCGCCTGATGTTGTTGTAAGACCTCTGTCGTATATTCTTTGCATGAACATAACGAGCTGGTCGGCGGGATGAATGTAATCCATATGCATATTTACCTCCGGAATTATTCTTCGTTATTAGTAAATTTCATAGCAAGATCCTCTAAAGCCTTGCTGTCGGGAACTGCGGGACATTCTGACATTATTTCAGATGCGTTCTGTACCTTCGGGAAGGCTACAACGTCACGCAGACTGCCCGCTGAGCAGATCAGCATTGAAAGTCTGTCAAGACCGATGCCGGCACCGCCGTGAGGGGGTGCACCGTATTTATAAGCATCTACAAGGAATCCGAATTTCTTTTCTATTTCGTCCTGGGTAAGTCCGAGCGACTCGAACATCTTCTGCTGAAGCTCGTAGTCGGTTATTCTGATAGAACCGGAAAGAAGCTCTACGCCGTTAAGCACAAGGTCATAAGCCTTTGCCTTGACCTTACCGGGATCGGTATTGAGATATTCAAGACATTCGTTTCTGGGCATCGTAAACGGATGGTGCATAGCCGCCCATACTCCGTTTTCCTCATCCCATTCAAAGAACGGAAATTCCGTTATCCACAGGAAATTGTATCCTTCGTTTATAATTCCGAGCTGCTTTCCTACCTGCAAGCGAAGCGCACCGAGAACGGGCAGAGTAACTCTGTCCTTATCGGCAACGATAAGCGCAACGTCGCCCTTTTCGCATCCGAGCGCTGCCATTATCGCTTCAAGCTCGCCCTCTGCCATAAACTTTGCAAACGAGCAGTTGGGAGTATCGTCAACGTATCTTATATATGCAAGTCCCTTTGCGCCTATTCCTCTTGCGCTTTCGGTCAGCTTGTCGATCTCTTTTCTCGTAAGCTTTCCTGCTGCACCCTTTGCAACGATACCTCTTACAGAGCCGCCCGCTTCGCAAGCGCCTGAAAATACGGAAAATCCGCTATCCTTAACGATATTTGATATATCGCATATCTCCATACCGAAGCGTGTATCGGGCTTATCTGAGCCGAAGCGGTTCATCGCCTCGTCGTACGTCATTCTCGTTATGGGAAGCTTTATATTAACGTTAAGAAGCTGAGAGAACAGTCTTTCTATAAAGCCCTCTACGCATACCATTACGTCCTCTTCGTCAACGAAGGACATTTCAAGGTCTATCTGAGTAAATTCGGGCTGTCTGTCTGCACGAAGGTCTTCATCACGGAAGCAGCGCGCGAGCTGGATATACTTATCAAATCCCGAAAGCATCAAAAGCTGCTTGTATATCTGGGGTGACTGAGGAAGCGCATACACCTTACCGTGATGTATTCTCGAAGGAACTATGTAGTCTCTTGCACCCTCGGGCGTGGGCTTCATCATCATGGGCGTTTCTATTTCAAGAAAGCCGTTTTCGTAAAAATATTCTCTTGCTATTCTTGCTATCTCGTGTCTTACACGGATATTGTTCTGCAGATGTGATCTGCGAAGATCAAGATATCTGTATTTGAGCAAAAGCTCGTCGCGGACGTTGATACCGTCCTTTATTTCAAACGGAGTCGTCTGAGCTGCTGACAGTATTTTGAGCGATGATACCTGTATTTCAACGTCGCCGTTCTTCATAGTTTTATTAACAGCGTCTCTCATACGAACCGTACCCTTTGCGGATACAACGTATTCGCTTCTCGTCGAAAATGCCTTTTCAAACACTTCCTTATCGGTATTTTCATCAAATGCCAGCTGAATAATACCCTCTCTGTCACGCAGATCAATGAATATAAGCGCACCGAGGTCACGTCTGCGCTGTACCCAGCCGCATACGCATACCTGCTGACCTACAAGCTCGTTCGTGATGCTTCCGCAGTAATGCGTTCTTTTGTCCTCTACTGTAAATAATTCTGCCATTTTATTTTATACCACCTTTTGTGAAAAATTCCGCAAGAGCCGATATTTCTACCTCTGTCTGCTCTCCGTTATTCATATTTCTGAGTATTGCTTTTCCCTTTTCTATTTCATCATCACCGATTATTGCGGTATATTCCGCCTTTATCTTATCGGCATACTTCATTTGTGCCTTGAGGCTTCTGCCGACAAGGTCGCTTTCTGCGTAGATGCCGTCAAGTCTCAGTTTTTGCACTACGGACAAAGCCTTCGTCTGTGCATTTTTTCCGAGCGATGCAATATACAAAACGGGAGCAGGCTTTTTCGGCAGCTCGATACCTGACATCTGAAGGGCTATTATAAGTCTTGAAAGACCCATTGCAAAGCCGACGCCGGGAAGCTTCGGTCCGCCTATTTCCTGAACAAGACCATCGTATCTTCCGCCACCGCCGAGAGCAAGACGGCGAACGTTTCCGTCCTTATCGGGCTCACCCGGGCCGATTATCTCAAATACGGTCTTCGTATAGTAATCAAGTCCTCTTACTATTCCCGTATCGACCTTGTACGCTACGCCCATTTCTTCAAGGGAGTCCTGCACGGTCTGCATATGATCGCGGCAGCCCTCGCAAAGAAAATCGAGTGTTTTAGGCGCATCCTTTGCAAGTGCAGCGCACTGAGGACACTTACAGTCAAGTATACGCAAGGGATTCGTCTTAAGTCTGCCCTTGCACGTATCGCAAAGCACGTCATAATTCGACATATAGTATTCGGTAAGTGCTTTTTTGTATGCAGGTCTGCATTCCTTACATCCGATAGAGTTTATTTCAAGCGAATAATCGCTTATTCCAAGTGCTTTTACATATGCATCAGCCAAGGCTATAACAGATGCATCGGAGCAGGCGGATTCAGAGCCGTACATTTCGACACCGTACTGATAAAATTCACGGTATCTGCCCGAAGCGGGCTTTTCGTATCTGAAGCAGCTTATAAGGTAGTACAGCTTCAACGGCATAGCATCTGAGCATCTTCCGTTTTCTACTATGCTTCTGGCAATAGACGCTGTTCCCTCCGGACGCAGAGTCATAGATCTGTTGTCCTTATCAAAGAACGTATACATCTCCTTTTGAACGACGTCGGTAGTGTCGCCGACACCGCGTGCAAAAAGCTCCGTTTGCTCAAAGGTGGGAAATCTTATCTCTCCAAAGCCGTAAAGCGACGAAATTTCCCTTGCTTTATTCTCTACATACTGCCACAGGGGTGTATCCTCCGGCATTATGTCCATTGTTCCTCTCGGTTTGATTATCATTTGAACATCTCCAAAATATTTATATTCTAAAAAATTATATCACAAGTAATTTCTTTTTTCAACCTGTTTAAAGAAAAAAATCAGTCATATCACAAAGTTTTTCGGGAAAATCGTTCATCTGTGAGCATACCGACAAATAAGCTCCGTTTACGTCGTACGTTTTGACAAATGCATCGGGCAAAGAGCACATGTCGTCCGTCGGAATGCAGGTAAACGAGCTTACGGGCTTTGAAAAGCCTTGGGAGGTATATTTGACGTAAGACTCCTTCATAGTCCATATACGGGTAAACTCCCTGTGCTTATCTGCACAAGATAAAAGATATTCCGTTTCCTTTTCGGAAAAAAAGCGTTCTGCAAGGCGTAATATATCACCGCTGTCTTTCACCTGCTCACAGTCGATACCGACGTTGTAAATATCCACCGCACAGCAGGCTATGTCCTTACTGTGAGATATATTGAAAAACACGTTTTTTTCGGTAAAATATTCTTTTCCAAGCTCGGTATAAGCACTTTTTTCGTTTAGATAATCTATTCCGTGCTCCTTTAGAGCGCAGTACAGCAACGCACCTGCACAAAGCTTTGTTATATTGCGGTGACGCATATATAATTCAAGCCTTTTCGGCTTGACAAGCGCGGAAAGTCTTTTTACAAGTGCTTCCGTATCCGTTTGTGCAAACGATCTCGTATCGGCAAAATATATCCTCATAAAGCCTGCCCTTCGTATTTTTAAAGCTACCTTTTCCTTGAATTTTAGCACAACGGTCCGTATTTGTCAATACGGCACTTGCGCACGCACAAAAAGCCAACGGTCGCCGTTGGCTTTATTGTCATATCAAAATTTCAAGCACGCTTATTCATTCACACAACGTAAAAAAGATGATATTATATCTCCGCATTCCGAGCAGCTCGTTTGCTTCATGCCCTCGCTCATTATATCTGCCGTTCTGTATCCTGAATCAAGGTATTCCGACACTGCATTTTCGATCGATAATGCTTCATTCGGCATATCAAAGCTGTATTTAAGCATCATTGCCGCTGACAGTACAGTGCCTATCGGATTTGCAATATCCTTACCTGCTATATCGGGAGCCGATCCGTGTATAGGCTCGTAAAGTCCGCATTTTGACGCACCGAGGCTCGATGACGGTATCATACCGATAGAGCCCGTTATCTGCGATGCTTCATCTGAAAGGATATCGCCAAACATATTTTCCGTAACGATAACGTCAAACTGTGACGGATCCTTCACTATCTGCATAGCACAGTTATCAACGAGCATATCGCAAAGCTCAACGTCCGGGTATTGCTTTGAAAGCTCGTGCATGACCTTTTTCCACAGACGGCTGCTGTCAAGGACGTTGCTTTTTTCGACCGAGCAGAGCTTTTTCCTTCTTTTCTGTGCAGTCTCAAAGCCGATCCTGCCGATACGCTCTATCTCATCACGGCTGTAAACGAGAACGTCTGTTGCAGTATCGTTTTCAGTCTTATGCTCACCGAAGTATATACCGCCCGTAAGCTCACGCACTATTATAAAATCTATCCCCTTGTCCACTATCTGCTTTTTCAACGGCGATGCCGACGCAAGCTGACTCCATATTTTCGCAGGGCGGTTGTTTGAATATACACCCATACCTGCACGCAGGCGCAAAAGTCCCTTTTC
>JAFYMA010000152.1 GCA_017556845.1 Clostridia bacterium
GAGCAGATAGGGCACGAAATGCAGGTAATATCAAAAAGCGGTATGGAAGAAATACTTATACTCACCGGTGAGGATCAGGACAGATCCCCAGTTGATTACATTTGCAAGGCTTGTACGTTAGCAAAAAAGTATTTCCGCACCGTAGCTGTTGAGGTGTACCCGATGAACGTCAGCGATTACCGCCGCTTGCATGAATGCGGAGTTGATTACGTTACCGTATTTCAGGAAACTTACGATAAAGAAAAGTACGAAAAATACCATCTTTCAGGCAGAAAACGAATCTGGCGTTACCGTTTCGACGCACAGGAGCGTGCATTGATGGCAGGTATGACGGGCGTTTCATTCTCTGCCCTTTTCGGTCTTTCCGATCACCGTTACGATGCCCTTGCAACTGCCCTGCACGCATATTTTCTTCAAAGAAAATATCCGCACGCCGAGATCTCTCTTTCCTGCCCTCGTATACGTCCGAGCATTGATAGCGGGTACACGGTAGAAAATGCCATATCCGAAAGCGAGCTTTGCCGCATACTGTGTGCATACCGCATTTTCCTGCCGTTTGCAGGGATAACGGTTTCCTCCCGCGAAAGCGAAAAATTCAGAAACGGCATTGTGAAAATATGCGCAAGTAAGGTTTCCGCAGGCGTTTCAACGGGTATCGGAGATCACGAAAGCAAATACGAAAGCAACGTCAGCACAGATACCGAGCAATTTGAAATAAACGACGGCAGAAGCCTTGAAAAAATGAAAAACGATATGACGGAATGCGGTCTTCAACCTGTATTGAACGACCACATATATATCAGCACGGAGGATAAAAATGAAGCCTGAATTTGACAGCACTCTTTATTTTATAACCGACAGCACGAATTTCACCGAAAAGGAGTTTTTACACAGTATAGAATCAGCTTTGCAGGGCGGCGTGACGCTTTTACAGCTTCGTGAAAAGAACTCGACGACAAAGGACTATATATCTCTTGCAAGAAAGGTACACGAAATATCATCGTTTTACGGTATACCTCTTATCATCGACGACAGAGTTGACGTTGCACTTGCCTCGAACGCAGAGGGCGTTCATTTGGGGCTTGAAGATATTTCAACAAGCGACGCAAGAAGAATATGTCCGGACGATATGATAATAGGAGCTACTGCAAAAACTGTTCCGTGGGCACTCGATGCGCAGGCGCAGGGTGCTGACTACGTCGGCGTAGGTGCTATATTTCCGACTACCACCAAGGTAAAGACCGTCATAACTCCTATAAGCACGCTTAAGGACATTTGCCAAAGCGTGAGCATTCCTGTAAACGCAATAGGAGGACTCAACAGCGGTAACGCTCACGTTCTTAAAGGATGCGGTATAAGCGGATTATGCGTCGTTTCTGCAATAATGCGTTCTGACGATCCTAAATCGGAGGCGAAACGGCTTTTAAATATTGCAAGGGAGCTTAAGAAAAGTGAATAAAAAAATACACACATCACTTACAGTCGCAGGCAGCGATTGCAGCGGCGGAGCAGGTATTCAGGCTGATCTTAAAACCTTTTCAGCCTTGGGAATTTACGGTATGAGCGTAATAACGGCAGTAACCGCGCAAAACACGCTTGCGGTGAACGATGTACGCGTTCTCGATACAGACTTCATCAAAGATCAGCTTGATTGCGTGCTTTCCGACATTTTCCCCGAAAGCGTAAAGATAGGTATGATGTCAAGCTCTGATATATGCCGCATTACAGCAGAGCGTCTTCAGTATTACGGATGCGGTAATATAGTTTGCGATCCTGTCATGGTATCAACGTCAGGCTCTGTTTTAACAAGCTCTGACGGCGTTTACGGCCTTGAAAAATACGTATTTCCAATATCAACTATCATTACTCCGAACATTCCCGAAGCGCAGGTGCTGTCAAAAATGTCTATAAATAACGAAAGCGATATGGTAAATGCCTGCCGCATAATGTATGAAAATTACGGCTGTGCAATACTTTGCAAGGGCGGTCATCTGAACGATTCGTCAACGGACGTTTTCTTCAATAACGGTAAAGCCGTTTTTCTTACGTCAAAGCGGATAAATAACGAAAACACTCACGGAACGGGCTGCACGCTTTCATCGGCAATAGCATCATTTCTCGCTCTCGGATACGATCTTTTACATTCAGTTGAAAAAGCAAAGGAGTACGTCAACGGCGCTATCGGGCAGATGCTCGATATAGGTCACGGCAAAGGCCCGCTTGACCACGCTTACGTATACAGAGATCACGTTAATAAAATTTATTAAAAGGAGAGAAATATGAATAATTGCAAAACACAAATGCAAGCTGCAAAAACGGGAATACTTACAAAGCAGATGATAGCAGTGTCAGAAAAGGAAGGAATATCACCTGAAATCCTTATGGAAAGAATTGCACGCGGAACGGTCGCCATACCGTGCAATATCAATCATAAATGCATAGATCCGTGCGGTGTAGGCGAAGGGCTGAAAACAAAGATAAACGTAAATATCGGCGTTTCGGGCGATATATGCAATTATGAAAGCGAAAGAAAAAAGGCACAGATAGCAGCAAAGCTCGGTGCAGATGCAATAATGGATCTGAGCAACTGCGGAAAGACCGCATCATTCAGACAAGAGCTGATAGATACATCAAGTGCGATGATAGGAACCGTTCCGATATACGATGCCGTAGGATATCTTGAAAAAGAGCTTTTTGAAATAGCTGCCCGTGAATTTATCGACGTTTTGCGCGCACACGCCGTTCAAGGTGTGGATTTTATGACGATACACGCAGGACTTAACAAGCGGTGTGTTGAAAAGGTACTGTCCTGCAAGCGAAAAATGAATCTCGTTTCAAGAGGCGGCGCACTTTTATTCGCCTGGATGCTTGAAACCGGAAACGAAAATCCGTTTTACGAGAATTTTGACGAGGTGCTTGACATATTTGCACAATACGACGTAACGGCAAGCCTCGGTGACGGTCTGAGACCGGGATGTATAGCCGACGGAACTGACATTGCACAAATATCCGAATTGACCGAGCTTGGCATTCTGACTCAAAGAGCGTGGGATAAAAACGTTCAGGTCATGATCGAAGGTCCCGGACATATTGCACTTAACGAAATAGGCGCAAACGTAACCGTTCAAAAAAAGATATGTAAGAATGCACCGTTTTACGTTTTAGGTCCTATAGTTACCGATATTGCCCCCGGGTACGATCATATAACGTCTGCAATAGGAGGAGCCGTTGCAGGAGCGTACGGAGCGGACTTTTTATGCTACGTAACGCCTGCCGAGCATCTAAGGCTTCCTGATGCCGATGACGTTAAGGAAGGTATAATCGCGTGCAAAATAGCTGCTCACGCGGCAGATATTGCAAAGGGTATACCGAACGCAGCGGATATAGATAACAAAATGGCACGAGCACGTCAAGCGGTCGATTTTGATAAAATGCTTGATTTAGCCATTGACAGAGAAAAAGCAGAAAGATATTACAAAAGTACTTCTCCGTCCGAAAAGGGTACTTGCACGATGTGCGGAAAAATGTGTGCGGTAAAGACGGTAAATAAAGCTCTTGAAAAGTATTTCGGCAAAAACTGACCGTTTTTATTGATATTATTATACCACAAATTTCGGAAAAAGTCAATATATTTCAGAACATTTGTTCTACAAGCGACAAATGTGGATAACCTTCAAAAAATGTGGATAACTTGTGGATAACCCGCATAGGCTGTGGAAAAGTCTGTGGAAAAGTCCGAGTTTTCCACATTTTCGCTCTTTTGCCCGTTTGCTCAGCATCAGAGTCATTTACAGAGTCAGACACAGAGTCAGATACAGTATAAGAATCAGTATCAGTATCACTGACCCAAATGAACCCAAAAAACCCACTGGGTTCTCTTGGGTTACGTTGGGTTCTGTTGGGTTCTGTTGGGTTCGTCTTATCAATACCCTTTCAGGTGTCCTTGCTTTTGAAAAAAAGCGATGCAAGATATGCAAAAAGAATGGCGGCAGAAATCCCGGCAGATGCACCCGTAAGTCCTCCGCTGAGTGCTCCGAGCAGTCCCGATTCATCAACTGCCCTTTCAACTCCCACAGCAAGACATCTTCCGAAGCCTATCAAGGGCACTTTTGCCCCCATAGAGCCGAACTGCACTATACGGTCAAACACTCCGAAAGCGTGAAGTGCTATTCCGGATATAACGTAGGATACGAGTATCCTTGCCGGAGTTATCCTTGTTTTATCTATGAGCACCTGCGCTATCATACACAGTGCACCGCCCGTTATAAAGACTCTTATATACTGTAAAAGAATTTCCATTTTACTCTTCCCTCTTTTCACCGTTCGGCAAATACGAAAGCTCAATAAGGTGCGCTATACACGGTATCGTTTCTCCTTGAAAAACAGTAAGCGGACTCATCATCGCACCCGTACCGACGAATAGTACCTTTTTATATTTTCCCTTTTTCATCATATCAATGACGTGAGCACAAAGCACCGTCCCGCCGCATCCGCAGCCGCTTGCACCGGCGTCAGCGTCCTGCGTTACTCTGTCGTACATCATAAGTCCGCAATCGTTATATATTTTAGATATATCGACGCTCTGAAGGTGCATAAAATCACGCAGTATGCCGTAGCCCTCATAGCCAAGGTCGCCCGTTACGATAAGGTCTATCGCTTCAGCGGACGAGGTGACACATTCAAAGTACCGCTTCAACGTGTCGAATGCCGCAGGAGCCATCGCCGCACCCATATTATTTATATCGTTTATCCCCGCATCTACCGTTCTGCCGGCAAGCGCTCCGCTTATGCAAATATCGGATCTTTCCTTGCCGAGTATCATACACGAGCAGGCAGTGACGGTGCGCTGAGATGTCGGCGTTCTCTGCGCTCCGTATTCAACGGGAAATCTGAACTGCCGTTCGGCAGTACAGTTATGACTGCTTGCACAGACTGCGGCGTTTTCA
>JAFYMA010000015.1 GCA_017556845.1 Clostridia bacterium
CCAAAGGGATATGTAATCGTATTCGGAAAAGCCCTTATAATCTATCAGGGCAAAATCCGTCACGTCCTTTACGTTATGCAACGAGCCGAGAACGAACTCAAATCCGTTTTCCTTAAGATATTTTTTTGCAAGGGCGGGGTATTGCGTCACCTGACCCAATTCAATACCGCATATCACGTTTATCTTTCCCTTGCATTTTTCCTTTGCCTGCAAGCACTCACGCTTGCGGTTTTCAAAATCGAACGGGGCAAATATCCCCTCCACCTCACTGTTGACGTCAAGATGATCTGTCAGAGCGATGGCATATAATCCCTTTTCATACGCCGCCATTGCCGTATCGTACGGCGATGAGCCGTGCTCTGCATCGTATGAAAAAGACGTGTGAGTATGCATATCGGCAGTTATTTTCATATATATCTCCACTCTGCCTTATTATCGGCAGTACAAGTATTTTGTGAAATTCAAAAGCTTTTTATATGATACCACAGATGATTCCGTATTGGAATACATTTAATAATTTTTTTACACAAAGAAAGGCTTCTTTTATGAGTTACGAAAATATCGTATACGCCCTTAACGAAAAGGGCTTGACGGTGACGTTTGCGGAAAGCTGTACGGGCGGCTATCTTGCAAAAATGATAACCGATATTCCCGGCTCCTCGTCCGTATTCAAGGGAAGCCTCGTTGCGTACGCAAACGAAATAAAGCACAGTCTTTTATGCGTAAAGCAGGAAACGCTTGATCTTTTCGGTGCGGTATCGCCGCAAAGTGCAAGAGAAATGGCAACGGGAGCAAAGATGCTTTTCAACGCCGATATTGCCGTAAGCGTTACGGGTATCGCAGGGCCGGGCGGCGGCAGTGCGGAAAAGCCCGTGGGACTCGTTTACGTATGCATAGCAACGAAAAACACGGAAAAGGTATACAGGCTTATGGCAAGCGACAAAAACGGACGGTGCGGAGTAAGATCTGCCGTTGTGGAGCAAGTTGGAAGGCTGTTGACGGAGCTGCTGAAAAATGAGTAAAAAGAAGAAAAAAAAGCATCATACAAAAGTACAAGCAAGCTCGGACGGTCTTGAAAAAAGACGCAGAAACGGGCAGAAAATACTGATATTATTCGGTCTTTTTATCGTATTTGAGGTCATATATCAGTCCGTGCTTCAGCTTGAAAAAAAGCTGTGGCCCTTATTTCCCGTATCAATATACGTTTTATCCGCAATAGTGCTCGTTTTGTTCATCATATATTTCATAATGAATAAAGGTCAGGTGCGCTTACGCTATACGCCCGACGATTTTGACAGAAGCATACCGTGCGAGCAAAGGCAGGCTATGGCGGAAAAGTACAATACGTTAAAGGACAGATCGAAGATCCTCGTATATTTCATAATTCCGCTGTCGTTCGTCCTTGCCGTTGACTATATCTTTATTTTCTTGGGAGTGGGAAGCATATGGTAAATATGACCGTCATTCACGTCGGAAATATCAAGGACAGATTTTTTGCAGATGCCGTTGCCGAATACGAAAAACGTATATCGGGTTTTTGCAGGATAAAAAGCATCGAAATAAAGGAAAAACGCCCGCCCGAATCGCCGAGCGATGCGCAAATATCACAGTTGCTTGATCAGGAGGGAGAAAAAATACTCCTTTCCCTTCCCCGTGACTGCTATAAAATAGCTCTTTGCGTGGAGGGCAAAAAAATGTCGAGCGAAAAATTTGCCGACGTGTTGCAGCAGCTTCCGCATAAGGGCTTCAGCGAGGCGGTATTCATAATCGGCTCATCGTACGGCCTGTCACCGAAGGTAAAGGAAAAGTGCGATCTGCGCCTTTCCGTATCGGATATGACGTTTCCGCACCGCCTGATGCGCGTGATCCTCGCAGAGCAGATATACAGAGCCTGCACGATATGCGCAGGAACGGAGTACCATAAATAAAAAACGTGCAGAACATACGCAAGATGACGTATGCTCTGCACATTTTATTTACATTATTTATTTACTGCCCTTTTAAACAGCGGAAGAACGAGTCCGCCGAGAGTGTTTCCGAGCGTCATTATTCCAAGATAGCCGAACGCCTTTATACTCCACGCGCTTGCTGCCGAAAAATAAAACATATTCGCTATGCAGTGCTCGTACGAGCAAAGAATAAACGCCGCAACACCTAAAAACAGACTTAAATACTTACCTATATGATGCGGATTATTTTTAAATCCGTCAACTGCTATGAATATCATCATATTGCAGAATACCGCAAGTATGAAAACGCTTAAAATACCGTCAGACAGCTTCGTGTTGCACAATGCCTGAGCCTTGGTGCAGACGTCCTGCCCTATCCTCGTTTGCAGTATGAGCTGTGAGGACAGAAACGTACCTATAAAATTTCCAAGCCATATAACGAGGCAGGAAATAATATAGCTCGGCGGATTTTCGAGCAGATAGCACACCTTACCGGTAAACAGATCAAATCCGTTATTCACTATAACGAACAGTCCGAGCGTAAAAAACAACGCTCCTATTATCTTATTGTCAATACACAAAAAAGCCGTACCGCCGAGTGCAATGCAAAGCCCTGCGGCAGCTGCCCTTATAAACGTTTTAAGTATTTTCAAGTTTTTCTTCCGTCCTTTTTTTGCTTATGCGTATATAATATCACATACGGCGGCAAAATTCAACATAATTTTGTTTTTTATTTTGCGTCACACTGCCTTCACATATGTTAAGCAAATTTACATTTTATCAGTTGACATACGTATCGCATTAATATATAATTTATAATGTTTAATCTTTCGAAAGGATAAAATGTATGAAAAAATTTTTGATCACAGCTGTTGCATCAGCGGTGCTTTTGTCTATCTGTCTTTCATCATGCACGGTAGTGTACGAAAGCGCAGGCACAAGCGACAGCAATACGACCGCAGGCACAACTCCGGATCCCATTGAATCGGAAAAACCGAAAACACCCGTAACACCTCCCGCCGAGGACGATCTTTCCGCAGTGGTTGCACAGTGCAGCGGTACGGATATCACGGGAGAGGATTTTTACTTTTTCCTTTATTATCTTTGCGAGCTTATCTATAAAAATAACGAAGCATATATAGTAAACTACTACGGCGGCGAAAAGCCCGATTACAGATATACGCTGAAAGAGCAGTATATCATGTCAGACACGACGTGGTACGACTATATGATCCCGCAGACAGAGGGCTTCATTGCCGAAATGTGCGCTCTTATAAAGGCGTCCGTGGACGACGGAATGGTCGTTACCGACGCTGACAAGGCAAGAATACAGAACGATGCAAAGAATTACGCAATACCCGCAGGTACTGAGTATATTTCCGAATCGTGCAGAAATAAATGTCTTGAGCTTATCGCCCTTAACGATATTTTCTATTACAGACACCTTGAAGAGAAAAACGCCGTTACAGACGATGAGATAAACGCAGAATACGAAAAGAACAAGAAAAATTACACTGCAGTTGATATAAAGTATTATCAGATACCCTTCTCTGACGATACCGCCGCAACGGATGCAAACGGAACAACGCTTCCCACAAAGGCGCAGGCGCAGGCTTATGCTGACAGACTTATGGCAGCGGGCGCAAGCGATGAATTTGAAAAAATAGTTGAAGAAATATACAAAGCTCATAACCCCAACTACAAGGAAGAGGACCTCAAAACGATACTTTCCTACTGCAAGATAGAAGGTCAGACGTATTATGAATACGATTTTCTCACCTGGGCGTTTGACAGTGCAAGAAAAGAGGGCGATGTCACGAGCATCGAAAGCGAAAATGAAGATGCAATATCCGTTACAGTATGCCTTAAGCCCGCATATCCCGACGAATCTCCCACAGCAAGCATTCGCCATATTCTCGTAGACACAGAAGATATAGCAAAATCTATCCTTGCGGAATTTGAAGCAGGCGACAAAACCGAAGCATCGTTTGCAGCACTTGCAACAAAGCACACAACAGACCCGGGCAGTAAGTACACCGGCGGTCTTTACGCAAGCTTTGCAGAGGGTACGATGGTTGAATCGTTCAACGATTGGTCATTTGACGAAGCAAGAGCAGCAGGTGACACGGGCATCGTTGCAACCGATTACGGCTATCACATAATGTACTACGTATCAGCAGGTATGCCTATGTATAAGGCAACGGTACAGTCAACGCTCGTAAGCAATAAAAAGCAGGCTGAATACGAAAAGCTTGTAAAGGACGTAAAGGCTGAATTTATCGACGGCTTTATCGAAAACATTAACGCATAAAGAGAGAAAAAAATGAGCAAGAAAAACAGTGTTCAGGAAAAGCACCGTCAGCAGCGCAAGGAGCGCTTGGCGGCGGAAAGAGCTATTCAAAAGCAAAAAAATATCAGAAAAGGATCTATAATAGCAATATCCTCAGCGGTCGCCATTGCAATTGTGATAACCGCAATCGTCATAGGCGTTGCAAAATACAGAGAAACGAATGCTTACAAAACGAGCGTCGTTCCGATAACGTGCGGAGATAACTCCGTCGACCTTGCAATGCTTGCATACTATTACTACGACGGCGTATACGGGCTTTTGGACCTTTACGGCGAGGAGCTTGAAAAGAACGGTATACGTCCGGATCCGTCAAAGCCGCTTAACGATCAGTACAACGGCGAATCGTCCTGGCACGATTACTTCATTGACAGCGCGCTCGGACAGATAACACAAAATCTCATTTTGGCGCAGGCTGCAAAGGACGAGGGCATCGCCATAACCGAAAGCGAAGAAAGCGCGCTCAGTGCAAAGGCCGACAGAATGGATCTGTCACGCTACGGCAAGGGCGTAACGAAAAACGACGTTTTAAAGTGTCTGAGGCTCGATTACATCGCCATCAAGTACGAATATACGAAAAGAAGTGCAGACACGATGTCGGAGGATGAGCTTACAGAGTATTACGATAAATACTACAAGCATTTTTCAACGGTAGACTTCCGCTGCCTTGAAGTACCTTACAGCGATGCTTATGATATGGACAGTGCTGAAAAGTACGCAAATGCAGTCGTAAAAAATCCCACAGACGACGGCTTTACACAGGGTATACGCGATAACGTGCTGTTTATCAATCCCGAGCTTACCGCAGAAAACGTAGAGCAGATAGTATCCTCATCGTACGTAACGAAGCAAAGCTATTCCGAAGGTGATATTATGTCAGAATGGCTCTTTGATGCAGAAAGAAAGCCGTATGACGTTAAGGTATATCACAACGAGGCAACGAAATCCTTCACAGCGTATATGCTGACGAAGGTCGCGGAAAAGGATATGCTCGACACGGTAACTCTGCGCCACATTCTGTTCAGACCCGAAACGTACGGCTCCGAGGATGCCGCACTTGAAAAGGCAAAAAATGTGCTTGAATTGTGGAAAAACGACGGGGCTACCGAGGAAGCATTCAAGAATTACGCTATTTCGTATTCCGAGGATGCCGCAACGTGCTATCTCGGCGGTCTGTACGAAAACGTAACGGCAGAAGAGCTTTTATCGTATCTTTCCGCATTCAAGGAATGGGGATTTTCATCTGACAGAGTAAAGGGCGACTTTGAAATAATCAGATCGGATTTCGGTTTTCATATAATTTATTACGTTGACAAGGGCTTGCCCTCTGCTCTCGGCAGAACACAGAAAACCGTTTCAAGTGAAAACTTCGGCGAGCTGTTCACGTCACTGCAAACGAAGTACAAGGTAAACACGGACGAAAGCAAGCTGAGTAAATTCAACCCGTAAATAAGTAATATTGAGCAAAAGCTCCGAATATTATGTTGATGTAACGTCAACTGATATTCGGAGCTTTTTTATGACCGTGATAAACGAATACGATTGCCGTTTGTACGGCGTCATTCCATATTTGCCTGCAAAGCTCGGCAACGCTCTGCGGCTGTTCTGCTTAAAAAATCCGACTGTCGCTATGAGCGTAACGGAGGTGCGTTTACGCTCAGGCGGTGCGTTTTCGCTATCATCACCGAACGGAAGCATATTTTTCAGCGAGATCGGAGCAATACGGAAAACACCCGTAATATGCTCTGATGAGCAGGTAAAAAAATGCGTTGAGCTGCTGTGCCGCAACTCATACCACACGCACGAGAGCGAAATAAAAAACGGATATATAAGCCTGCCTGACGGATTTCGTGCAGGCGTTGCCCCCGATGCCTCGTCAGAAAACGGCGTATACGGAATAAATTCCGTCTGCATCCGTATTCCAAGGCACGTAAAGACCTGCTGTGAAAAGCTCCTGCAGCAGACGGGGGAAGAATCAATGCTTATATATTCTCCGCCCGGAGTCGGCAAAACGACGTTGCTCAAAAGCATAATTTCCGAGCTTTGCCACAGAGGCTTCCGCGTTTCCGTCATCGACACACGGCGCGAGCTTCAGGCGGAAAAAGCCCCCCTGGCAGATTATATCTGCGGTTATCCCAAGGGTGCGGGCATAGAGCTTGCAACGCGGACGCTTTGCCCTGATGTCATCGTGTGCGACGAGATAGGCTCACACGATACGGAAAGCATCATCGCCTGCCAGAACACAGGCGTGCCGCTTATTGCAACGTGCCACGGACAAACGCTTGAAGGGCTGCTTTTACGCCCCGGGATAAAGGAGCTTTACTCAATGCGTATATTCAGCTTTTATATCGGACTTTCACGGTGTGAAAGCGAATTCGTATTCGACGTTTTCAAATGCAGTTAATAGGAGCGTTGACAGTCATTCTGTGCTGTACGGCGATCGGCTGCCTTTTATGCAAAAGCGTAAAGACAGATCAGCGGCGGTGCGAAGAAATAATATACGTTATGCGGTATATCAAGGATGAAATATGGGAAAGAAAAACGCCGACGGAGGCTATTTTTTCTTCTTTATCATCCGTTGAGCTTGAAAAATGCGGCTTTTATGAAAAGCTGTGTCAAACGGGCGATCTGTATTCTGCCTGCAAGGGAATATTCAATGCATCTGAGCTTGAATTGATAGGCGAATACTCCTCAAGACTCGGAAAAAGCACGGCGGAAAATCAGAAAAACGAATTGAATTGCGTAATACGGCGGTTTGAAGAGCTTGCATACGCTCAACGGGAAAGGCTTCAAGGAAAAATGCGTCTGTGTATGGCTCTGCCCGTATTTTTCGGACTTCTGGCAGTAATAATTTTTCTTTAAGGAAAGAATATGGACGTAAATCTTATAATAAAGGTTGCGGGCGTCGGAATATTGGTCGCCGCCACGCATCAGATACTTTCAAAAAGCGGCAGAGACGAGCAGGCAATGCTCGTAACCGTAACGGGCATCGTCGTGGTGCTTTTAATGCTCATACAGCAGCTATCCTCGCTCTTTTCGTCAATAAAGAGCATATTCGGTCTATGAGCGTATGGCAAGTCATACTGATAACCGTTATTTCCGTCTGCATAGGCTTGCTCATAAAATCGTACAATCCGCCGTTTGCCGCCGTTTTTTCTCTTTGCTGTGCCGTGTTTCTGATGCTTTTATATTCGGAAAGCATACAGTCGGTAACAGAATATCTGACATTCCTGTCACACAGCGCCTCATTAGACGGATATATGCCGTACATAATGAAATCAACGGGCGTTTGCATTTTGGGCAGCATAGGCGTGGAATTCTGCAAGGAATCGGGGCATACGGCGATGGCAACGGCGCTTTCCGGAATATGCAAGCTGTCGATAATTCTTGTGTGTCTGCCTCTGATACGGGAAATTACAGACATCGCCCTATCGTATATCTGATATTTTTCATATTGTTTTGCCTTGCTTTTTCCGTTTCCGTATGCGGTCTTGATATATCAATTCCCGAAAACGCACAGAACGTCCTTGACAAAGCAGAAAGCGAAGGGATCGTACAGCAGATAATAAACGCCTTGCGATCGTCCGTACCGGACGTTTCAAAAACGGTTGCCACTATTATATGTATGCTTCTTATCTGCGCTTTGGCAGGTGCGTTCAAAAGCTCTCTTTCAGATGTATCAAGCGATGCGTGCGATATGATAACGTCCATTGCGTGCGCAGGGGCGGTGTTCACCGTAATAAAGGACGTTGCCGCCGCATCATCAAGTGCTTTGCTCTCCTCCTGCACGCTTATGACCTCCCTGCTCGGAGTCATGTGCGCAATATACGGATATACGGGAAATCTTGTATCAGGGGCAGGCAGTGCCGCCGTCGTATCGGCAGTAATTCAGGTAATACAGGGAATATGCTCGTACGTTCTTTTGCCTGCCGTTCTGTCGCTTTTCGGAATGACGATAGCAAGCAGTATAAAGGGTGATTCGTTTCTCGGAGCATTCATATCGTTCGTAAAGCAGAGCGTTTCGTTTATTCTGACGCTGTGTGCGGGAATAGTTACGTTCGTTCTGTCAGTGCAGACCATGACCGGCTCTGTTGCACAGAACGTAACGAGAAAGGGAATAAAGCTCGCCATATCGTCATTTATACCGATCGTCGGCTCTGCCCTTTCCGAATCGTTTGACTACGTAACGTCGAGCTTCAATACGGTAAAGACGTCAACGGGCATAGCCGGAATTGTCGGAATTGCCCTTATCGTAATTCCGCCGATAACGTACGCCTTTTTCTCCCGCCTTATCTTTTCGTTTGCTGCAGCCGTTGCCGAAACGCTTCAGCTTCCGTCGCAAGCCAGACTATTGAAAGGATGTGTTGATATTTTGTCAGTCATTCTTGCTCTTTTATGCTTTTCCTGCGCAACGCTGCTGATTGCCTGCGCTTTATTCACAAGGGTGAACACAACGCTGTGAGAGAATTTGCCGTATGCCTTACCGCCTTTTCGTTTATAGGCTGTGTCGTTTTAGTGCTGTCGCCGGACGGAGAGCTGAAAAAATACGTACACCTTACGCTTGCATTGGTCAGCATAGCGCTCGTCGGCTCGTTTTTGTCAAACGCCTCAAGCGTGCAGAAAATGACCGTGCCGAGCGTGCAGATACAGGATCAGACTGAAAAAACGGAGCAGATCATCGTATCAACGGCAAAGCAAACGTCTTCCGACAGAATAAAGGATGCAATATCAGAACGGTTTTCAATACCGCACGAATGTATAAGCGTTCAGGTAGACGTTGAAAAGGACGGCTCTATCATCAGAGTATCACATATTCACGTAAAAATAACGGGGTACGAAAATATGATATACACAACACGGATAAAATACTGGCTTACCGAATCGTTCGGATATTCCGTAAGCGTGGAGTACGCGGAATAATGAATATAAAGACTATCTTTTCAAAAAACAAGGCACTCGGTGCTTTATTGTGCGCAGCGCTGCTCGGTATACTGCTCATGGCAATAGCGCCAGGCTCTCCGCAGGAAAAAACAAAAGCCTTCACGGATTGCGAAAAATACTCAAGGCAGGTCGAAAAGAAGATATGTGATTCGCTTAAGGATATGTGCGGAGGTAAAATAAGCGTTATCGTCAGCGTCGATATGTGCGAGCAGTACGTTTACGCCGAAAACAGAAACGAAAGTGCGGAAAAAACAGAATCATCGGACAAAACCACCGCATCCGGACAGTTTGCCGTATTCAACGGCGAACCGCTTATAACTACGGTAATACAGCCGAAAATACGGGGCATTGCCGTAATATGCGAGGGCGGAAACGATCCGTTGTTGCAAAATAAAATCATAAATCTGTTATCGTGCGCATACAGTATATCAAGCGCAAAAATATGTGTATCAGGCGCATAAATCACGATAAAGAAAGGTGAATATCTATGAAGATCTTCAAAACGGGCGACCCTAACAAAAGGAAAATAAAAATAAAGGAAATAATCGAAAAGATCGGAAAAAGAAATCTTGCAATAGCAGGTGCGGTGCTCGTTATCGGCTTTGCGGTATATCTTAATTGGTTCTTGTTCAAGGATATATCCTCAAGCGCACCGCCGGCAGAGGATGCAGGCTCGCAAAACGTCCAGGCGCAAAACGACAGCTTTTTCACATCGTCGCTCATAAACCGCAACAGAGCAAGAGACGAGGCAATGGAGGTATTGCAAACCGTGCTTGATTCGGGCGCATCAAACGAAGCATCCCAAGCGGCAATGGCTGATATTGCAAGAATAGCGTCGGAGATAGAAAAGGAAGCAAACATCGAGGAGCTCGTGAAATCAAAGGGCTTCAAGGATTGCGTTGCAGTCATCTCGGGCGAAAGCATCAACATAATCGTAAAGTGCGACAGTGAGGCTCTTTTGCCGAATCAAATAGCGCAGATAAAGGAAATTGCGTACACCGGTGCAGACATTCTTCCCGAAAACGTCGTGATAATCGAAAAATGATATTGAGCCTGACCGCAGATGCTTCATCTGCGGTTTTTTGCATTTCACGTGCCAAAAAACACATCTTACCCTTTAAGATATTGAATAATTTTCCCACTCGTGATATGATGCAGACAAGAAAACGAAGGCGGTATATATATGATAAGAGTAAACGGACTTACTAAAAGCTACGGTACGACGAAGGCGGTAAACGGTATTGATTTTTCATTATCGCAGGGTGAAATGCTCGGCTTTCTCGGAGTTAACGGGGCGGGCAAATCAACGACGGTAAATATGCTCAGCACGCTTATAAAATCTGACGGCGGCACTTGCCGTATATGCGGCTATGAGCTTGGAAAGCAGGATAATGAAATAAGAAAGCACATCGGAATAGTATATCAGCAGAACTGTCTTGACGAAATACTGACGGTTGAGGAAAACCTTATATGCAGAGGTAGGCTTCGAACCTCAGACAAGCGTCAGTTAAAGGCAACTCTGGCGCATCTGAGCGATCTTCTTTCATTACAGCCGATACTTAAAAAGCGGTATAACACGCTGTCGGGCGGACAAAAACGCAGATGCGAGATAGCCGCAGCGCTTATGCATACGCCGAAGCTCCTTTTCCTTGACGAGCCGACGACGGGACTTGATCCTGCAACGAGGAAGGACGTCTGGGCGGTGATAGATCAGCTTCGTAAAAATGAAGGGCTTACGGTATTTCTGACGACTCATTATATGGAGGAGGCAGCCCTTGCCGACCGTATAATCATAATAAACAAGGGCTCAATTATGGCGCAGGGGACACCGTTTGAGCTTAAGGAAAAATACGCAAGAGATACCGTAAAGCTATATACGCAGGATCAGGATAAGGTAATACGGACGCTTTCACAAATGAGCATCGAGGCGAAAAAAACGCCGTACGGTGCGTCGTTTTTCGTAAACGGCACGCAGAACGCAATAGAGCCGATATATAAAATACGTGATATGATAGACGGCTTTGAGGTAATAGCAGGCAATATGGACGACGTTTTTCTTAACGTCTGCGGAACGTATGATATAAAGGAGGAAGAAAAATGACTCAATACACGGAGCTTGTAAAAAGGAATATGCGTCTTTATCTGCGTGACAAGGGCGCGGTGTTCTTTTCACTTTTATCAATGCTTATAATAATAGCTGTATCTATGCTCTTTTTGGGAGATATAAACGCCGAAACGCTTGCAGATATGCTTTCAGCGTTACCGAACAGAGATTACGAAGCCGATAAAGCAAACGCAAAGCTTTTCTTTCTTTTGTGGACGGTCGGCGGCATAATATCAATAAACGCAATAACGGTAACGGTCGCAGTATATTCCAATATGATAAAGGATAAGACCGACGGCATACTCGGCGCTATATCTACCTGCCCTGTAAAAAGAGGGGCAATATGCGCCTCGTACATAACGAGTGCATTTCTGTGTTCTGTAATAATTTGCATATTGACACTTGCAATTTCTGAAATTTACTGTATAATACAAGGTGCAGAGCCTCTGTCCGTAAGATCGCATTTTGAACTGCTTTTCTATATCATTCTCAACTCGTTTTCATACAGTGCAATAACGTATTTCATCGCATCTGCGGTAAAAACGCAGGGCTCGTGGAGCGGTATAGGAACAGTTATAGGCACGCTCGTCGGCTTTTTGGGCGGTATATATATCCCGCTCGGCTCTTTGGCAGATGGACTTGCCTCGTTTTTGAAATGTCTGCCCGTAATATACGGCGTTACGATGTTCCGTAAAACTATGCTTTCTGACATATCGTCTGAGCTTTTCAACGGCGTGAGCGACGAAATAAGATCAGAGTGTCTTGATACGCTCGGTGTGGAATTTGAATCATTCTCAATTCCCGTAACATCAGGGCACTGCATTGCAGTGTTGCTTTTGTGGGGGGCGGCATTTCTCATTCTTTCGGTCATTTTATCAAATAAAAAACGTTAAAGGGTTTTAAACACTATGAAAATAACGATAGAGCCGTTGGGTGAAAACGGCAATGAGGAGATCATAATACGGACTAACAGCCTTGACAGTCAGCTTATGGATCTGATATATACTATCAAGG
>JAFYMA010000153.1 GCA_017556845.1 Clostridia bacterium
ATTTCCCCTGGTCTTATTAGTGCTTTTGAGCGCTATTCAAGCGAACATTCCGGTAAGCTTGTTTGAGATCAACACACTGACTCCCGGTATTACCGTATTCGGATTGTCGTTTATGACACTTTTTTCAGCGACTCTGATTTCTAAAGATCGGGAAAGCGCCCTCTTGCAGAGATTGTACACAACACCACTCACGGGAATTGACTTTATCTTAGGCTATATGCTCCCGATCCTGCCAATAGCAATCGGACAGACCATAATCTGCTATTTGTTTGCGATTCCTTTAGGACTCGACATCAGTGTAAATGTTATTTATTCCGTTATTGGTATTATCCCTATGGCAATTTTTAATATTTCACTCGGACTTTTGTGCGGCAGTGTTTTGGGCGCAAAACAGGTTGGCGGTATTTGCGGGGCACTGCTTACCAATCTTTCTGCTTGGTTTTCGGGCGTTTGGTTTGATTTGGATCTTGTGGGCGGGACTTTCAAAAGCATTGCAAATGCACTTCCGTTTGTTCACGCAGCAGAACTGGAAAAAGCGTTATTTAACGGAAATTTTGAGAGCGCAGCTTCACACATTCTACCGGTTATTCTGTATAGTGCAGTAATAACGGCGGTTGCTGTGTTCTGCTTTCTGAGACAAATGAAAAAACAGTAAGGATTTGAGGCGATGAAATACAAGCTTATTATCGACAAAAACGCAGATGAGGAAATCATAGCAATCGTTCGTGCTCCATCATCTTTGACACAACAGATCGAAGATCTTGTCTGCGGTTATTCCGGTGCGGACAGTGTTATGGGATACAGCGATGATGAGATGCGGAAACTCACGTTTCAAGAAATCGAATGTATTACCATAATTGACAGAAAAGTGATCGCCATTGACAGCAAAGGCAGTCACTATCGTATTCAAGACAGACTTCGGGATCTGGAGGATGTTTTACCCTCATATTTTATTCGTATCAACAAATCAACACTTGCCAATGAGCACTGTATCGAGCGATTTGACGCAGTATTCAGCGGCGGTGTGGATGCTGTGTTTCGGTGCGGCTATCGGGAGTATGTTTCGAGGCGTTGTTTTGCGGAAATCAAAAGGAGGTACGAAGGAGTATGAAAAAGTTTGTTTTAGAATTTTTGCGCCGCGGCTTGATTGCTTCCGGTATCGGTCCGATCGTTTTGGCTATTGTATATCTGATATTGCAACAGACTGCCGCAGTTGAAGCACTATCTGTAAATCAGGTCTGCATTGGCATTTTTTCAATCACTGCACTTGCCTTTGTTGCAGGCGGCATGAATTCCATTTATCAAATCGAACGGTTGCCTTTGATGGTGGCAATTCTGATTCACGGCGGCGTTTTGTATATCGGCTATCTCGGCACGTATCTACTCAACGATTGGCTTGACTTTGGCGTAATGCCGATCGTAGTATTCTCTGCAATTTTTGTTGTTGGATATATCGTGATTTGGGTGATCATTTATTCCATTATCAAAAGGAATGCGGATAAGCTCAATAAAATACTGAAGCAAAAGCAACAAAGCACAAAAGATATTTTGAAAAACAGGTAATGCGGCATATAAAACCGCAGTTCTTTACGATAACTGATCCCACGATCGTTTTATATCTGCTATATGCAAGGGCGGCGCCTTACAGGGTGTTGCCCTTCAATATTGAATTTATATACAAAAAAGAAGGACGTTTTGCACCGTATAGAATGACTTGCAAAAATATGTCAGCGCTTGTGCTTGACAAATCAGTGCTGTTGTGATAATATAGTTGTGTGTGAGTTTATCACAATATTTTTCTACGGAGTATAAAGATGAAAGAATATTATGAAATAGAGGTTGCGGGATTAAAGCGTCAGCTTCCCATATGTCCCCTGAATGAAAATCTTCAGATAGGCGCATTCGTTATTTTCGGTGACGTTGAGCTTACCGTCAAAAGCGCAGAGGAGCTTTTGAAGCTCGCTCCAGACGATTACGATTATATGATAACTGCCGAAAGCAAGGGCATTCCGCTTATTCACGAAATGGCTCGCCAAAGCGGCAAAAACAAATATATACTTGCAAGAAAAAGCACGAAGCTCTATATGAAGGGCGTTGTAAGATGTGAGGTAAACTCCATTACCACGGCAAATTCGCAGACGCTTTTCCTTGACGGAGCAGACGCACAGCTTATAAAGGGCAAAAAGATCCTCATCGTTGACGATGTAATAAGCACGGGCGAATCGTTGAAATCTCTTGAACACCTCGTTCAGACCTGCGGTGGCATAATCGCAGGCAGACTTGCAATTCTTGCAGAGGGTGAAGCTGCCGAAAGAGAAGATATAAAATATCTGCAGTATCTGCCCTTGTTTGACAAAAACGGCGACCCCATAAAATGATCCGTTAATAACACTTAAACCGATCTGTATAGGTCGGTTTTTTGTTTTTTTCATAAAATCAAAACAGCGTATTGACAAATACAGTTCACGGTGATATAATACAGATAATGCAGATAGTACAGTTAATACAGAATGGAGAGCTAAATGGCTTGGAAATTTTCAGGTAAAAAAGAGGTATACGTTGAAATTGCCGAACGGTATGAAAATTACATCACCCTCGGAATAATAAAAAGCGGCAATAAATTACCTTCCGTGCGGCGCGCGGCAGAGGATTGCGGTGTCAATCCGAACACCGTTGCCAGAGCGTATGAGCTGCTTGAAAAAAAGGGTATAATCAAGACATTACCCAAAAAGGGAATATACGTATCATACGGCGAGTCAAGCGTTATATCCGAAAACGATGCGTGCCTTGATGCACTGAGAGAGCTTAAGAAAAAGGGCATAACGCTGGAGCAGATAATGTCTGCCGTAAATGAAATATATAAAGGAGAAAGCACCGATGATTGAGATCAAAAACCTTTTTCATACCCTCGGCGGTAAAAGTATTTTAGAAAATGTATCGCTTAACGTAAACGACGGCAGCATTCTCGGCGTCGTCGGCATAAACGGAGCAGGGAAAAGCACGCTTTTGCGTCTTATGTGCGGAGTTTATAAGGTGCAAAACGGACAGATACTGTACGACGGAGTGAGCGTTGAGCATGAAAATATCAAAAATGACATTTTCTTTTTGCCTGACGATCCTTATTATACGCATAATTCAACGTGTAAAAGCGTTGTCGATATGTATAAAGCCTTTTATCCCGATATGGATATGGAAATATACCGAGCCTTTATGGAAAAATGCGGCCTTGACGAAAAGAAGTATTTAAGAAATTTTTCAAAGGGCATGCGAAGACAGTTTTATATCGCCGTTTCTCTTGCCGTAAAGCCTAAGTATCTGCTTCTTGACGAGGCGTTTGACGGTCTTGACCCGCTTTCGAGAAAATATTTCAAGGATGCCATAATAGAATACACGGAAATGCTCAATATGACCGTCGTTATCACAAGCCATTCGTTAAGGGAGCTTGAAGCCTTTTGTGACACCTTTGTCCTTATCGACAGTAAAACGGTAGCCACATGCGGAGATATTGCCGAAAAGGTCGGCAATCTGTGTAAATATCAGCTTGCGTTCGTGCAGGACGTTTCCATGGATATATTTGACGCTCTGCCCGTAGCTTCAATAAATAAAACCGGAAAATTCGTTCAAATCGTTCTGGAATGTGAAAATGAAAAGGCTCGGGCTCTCCTTGAAGGCTTGAAAATAAAGCCCGCCGTTATTGAGGAAATGGAAATGAACTTCGAGGAAGCGTTTATAAATGAGGTAGAAAGGAGAAATAAAAATGTCTGATTTCAGAAGATATTTTTCGTATCATTTCAAATCGTCGCTGCCTCGCCTTGCCGCCGTTACGCTTTTATGCGTAATACTGACCGTTATGACGGTGAACGAGGGGTGTGATACAACGAAGCCCGAAAACAGTAATTGCAGTATATATATCCTTTCAATTATCGTAAGCGCCTGAGCAAGCATCATACCGATATTTGAGTTTTCCGCATACAACAATAAAAGAAATCTTGATACGGTCTTTTCCTTGCCGGTCAAAAGAAGAAGCATTGCCGGTGCAAATTATTTGAACGGCATTATCCATGTATACCTTACGTTTACCGTATGTGCAGCGGCGGCAGTCATAACGATGCTTCAAAGGATAGAATATTTTTCTATTATATATATTATACCTTATTATTTCATTATTCTCGGTCTTTCGCTTATCGTATATTCGCTATCGACGTTTCTGTTTTTGCAAGCAAATACGACTTTTGACGGAATACTTTTTATAATTATGTGGATAGGCAATATTTATTATGCCGTAACGGGTGTGTATTATTGGCTTCGCCATTCGTTTAATATAAGGTATTTTGATTTCGCTTTTGAGCATCTCGTGCTTTTTGAGCCGATCGACAGCTATACAGCGCATTTACAAGATCTGATAAACAAGGGCGCAGGAAGGTTTGACGTCGGTGCGGTGGGATATATCTACACTGTACTGTGGGCGGCGGTCGGCATAATATGTACGGCCGGCGTTTTCAGAACCTTTGACAAAAAGCGTGCAGAACGCGCGGGCGAAATATCAGACAGTATTTTCGGATATAAATTAAATATACCTTTATATATGATAAGCATCAGCCTTGACAGCCGCAGCTACCATTTCTGTATATTCATATTTTTGTGTGCAATTGCGGGATATTTCGTATACCGCAGGGGCTTACGCCTTAAAAAATGCGATATTATTGCTCTGTTATCGTCTTTGACTGTATCTTTGGTTGGATTATATATACTTATTGCCTGAATTTCAAAGCATTTTTTGTCAATATCGTACAAAAGGGAAAGTTTATAAATGTAAATATTATTTGATGAAAATATTTTTTCAGTTCACAAAAACGGAATGCTTTGAAATAATGCACAAAAAAGCCCGTTGTGTATTATAAAAGTTGCCCAAAAATTGATTTGCTCTGACTAACTTAAAAACTTCTTTTTAGTTATAGTGATTGCGTAAAACCATGTTTTTTTGTGCAAAATGCCTATAAAAAAAGAAAAAACAAAATTTATCTTTAGAGTATTGACAAATTGAAAAAACCTTGCTATAATGATTTTACCATGTAAATCATATTTCTTAAGGAGGAAACATGAAAAAAATATTATCCGTTTTAATCGTTGCGGTCATGGTACTTTCACTCGTACCCTTCTCCGCAATGGCAGCAGTTGATGCATCGGCTGCTTCGGGTGCTCATCTCAGCGTTGACTTTATTAAAGGCGTTGGAGCAAACGGTACTACCGAGTTCGATAAGAGCCAGAGTACATACACAATAACCGAAGGTCAGTACGCAAGCATCCTTTTCCAGGGTTGGTTCGCTTACAGTGAAGACCCTGCAACATTCGGCTACTCCATCGACGGCGGTTCTGTAGTATATGATACAGGCTTTGCTACATCATGGCAGCGTGATGATGTTAAATCAGTTACAGGCGCTGCATATGCAAGAGGCTATGATATCACAGCTCCTATAAGCGGTCTTGGTCTCGGCACACACACGATCACACTCTATGTTAAGGCTACAAGTCTTGAGGGTTACTTCCGCACTGTTAACGTTATCATCAACGAAGCAGGTGCGCGTGAAGAATCCGTTCCCGAACTTAAAGACACATCCATCTTCGCTTCTATCGGTGCGACATTCCAGGAAGCTGTTTACGTAAACGGTTACAGCGTATCCGGTAACCCGGGTTCAAGCGGTAACGTTGTAAGAAACCACTGGACACCCCAATACATCACAGGCGGTAACGGTCTTGTTATAGCTGTTGACGGTTCAAATAAGTACGTAACAAGCTCAGGCTTTACACAGTTCTTCTCTGACTACAGATGGCAGGGTGGCTACGATTTCACATGCAAATATGCAGGTGTAAGCACAAGCGGTGCTGTTGGTATCCACTTGAACTATTCAAAAGAAGGCCGTGCGGCTGCTCTTTATGAGTACAACGGCACAGCAGGTATCGGTGCTTTCTCCGCTTTGACGGGTAACACGGGTATCTACGTAATTCCTACTTCTGCTAATACGGTAACCGTTCTTATCTACACTTACGATTACTCCAAGGCTAACTCCGGTGCAGATGGCGATTACAATTCTTACGTAAGCTACATTTCCGCTGACTTTACTCTTGACGGTGTAGATCTTACAAAGCTCACAACATTCTCCGCTAAGGATAGCGGTGCAGGCAAGATGGAGCTTTATTTCGGTAACTCCAAGTTTGCAAGCGTTAAGTACAGCAATGACGGTCTGTACGGCAGCACATCCTCTGAGGCTGACTGCCCCTTCTATGAAAGATACTACAAGACAGCTTCCATTTGCGATGCTACAGGCGCTACAAAGGTATCCACAAATGCAGCTCTTATCTCTTACTACAAGACAGTAGGTTTCGGCGACCGTAACTCAAGCACACTTGCTTTTGACGATCTGTCCGTATCCACATACACAGCTCCTGCTGCTACTATCACGGTTTCTATGCCCGATGATATCACGGTTGATGCTGGTGCAACTATTGTACTTCCCATTAACATTTCCGGTGATGCTTCCATCATCTCCATGAGAGGTTCTATCTCTTATGATGCTGCACTTACTTTTAAGGGCTGGTCACTTGGCAATGTGTTTAATTCATATGACACATCTGCTACAGTTGTTAAGGCTGCAGGCGGTAAGGTTGATATGCTTATATTCAACAATGAGATTTCCGACGTAGCTGCTTCCGGCACAATTGCAAAGCTTGAGTTCGTAGTTCCTGCAAATGCAGCAGCCGGCACAAAGTACACATTCACATTCACACCTTCCGCAGATGACGATGTATTCTGCGACCTCGCTGAAAACGACTACGACGCTGTAGTTCCTGATGCATCATTTGTTGCAACAGTTAACGAGTCTGCAGTAGAAGAAACTCCCACGATCGTTCTTGCATCCGGCTCTGATTACACGCTTGATACAGCTAAGGATGTAATCCTTATGTCTGGTGCTGCTAACTACGCAACATTTATGTCTAATATCGCAACATCTACAGGCTCAGGTACACTGGTACTTAAGACAGCTTCCGGCACTGCAACAACAAGTGCTCGTGCAGTTGGTACTAACTATACAGTTGAGCTTCAGTTCAACGGCGCTGTTATTGAAACATATTCAGTTGCTTTGTTGGGTGATTTGAACGCTGACGGTAAGGTTAACTCTAATGACTCCGCTCGTCTCAGAGCTGACATTTCCGCTGGTAACACTTCTTCCTACACTACTGTAATGAAGGTTGCTGGTAACACCAACAATGATACACGTAATACAGTTAACAGTGCTGACTTGGCTCGTCTTGCGACATTTGTTTCAACAGGTAGCTGGTCCTAATAATTGATTACTTGTGTTGAATTGATGCGATAGATATGCATTGATTACAAAAAAAACTCACCTCTGTAAAAAGAGGTGAGTTTTTTTGCTTTCTTTTCTGATTTCTTTAAGCTTTGATCATTAAGATGTTTTGTGAATGAAGTTGAAAAGGAAGCGAGTCTGCTTTTAAAAGGAACGGTTCCTTTTGCGGGATAGAATGCCTTAGCTTTTAAAGCGAATAACGCACTTTTTCTTTTCTGATAAATTTGACTGTGCATAATGTCGGCAAAAGGTTTTATATTTAATTATGCAAAGCAAAAAAGTTTTTTTGTTTTTGAAGCGTTTAATTTATTTTTATTGTAAAATCGTGTTTTTGGAGAAACCGAAAAAAGAAAAGTTTTGCTCTTTAAAGGCATCTGATACGGTGGTGTAAATGCAAAGGTTTTTGCTGATCTGCAATACACGATATGTAAACGGTGATTTTTTAGTTTGACTGTTGAAAATAGTTGACAGATTCTTGATTACAGCGGCTTTTATTCGGATAATTTGTTTTTTTAAAAGGAGTTCCGAGATGACTCTTGAAGATTTTACGTTTTTTCTATGATTATTTTGAAGCTTGTGTACACTATTTCGATTTTATATTTCGTATTGTGCCTTTATTGCAAGGCGGATTATCTGCGAAATAACGGTGGGAAAAGCGAATATTTGAGAAAAAATGCAATTAACAATTAATTTACAAATTATGATTCGATGGCTATTGACATTATACTATATATATGATATAATAACTCCGCTTGATGTGCGATGAAGCGGGAGGTGGCTATAAAGGATGCAACCCACATCCTTGTATAGGGAATTTCCGCAGAGTATGTCCGATTTTTAACCGGGCGATAGGAAAAATGAAAAGACACACAAAGAAATTTGCGTGGATATTCCGCCATTTGTTATTTTTCTATGACGGCAATCCGAAAACGCTGTATTTCTGTGGCCGAATTTTCCGGAATTATCGTTTATGGTGTTCCGGTTTTTATTAGGGATACGGGTGAAACACCCGGAATCGTGTATACATTTTGAAAGCCCTTTTAAATCAACCCACAAATTTAAAAGGAGGAACTACAATGGCGACTAAAGAAAAAATCAGAATCAGACTTAAGAGCTACGATCACACTCTCGCAGATGCAGCTGCTGCAAAGATAGTTGAAACTGCTAAGAGAACAGGTTCTGCGGTATCCGGTCCTATTCCGCTGCCTACAGAACGCGAGATCGTTACGATTCTTCGTGCGGTACACAAGTACAAGGATTCGCGCGAGCAGTTTGAAATGAGAACCCACAAAAGGCTTATAGACGTACTGAAGCCCACTAAGGACACAGTTGACGCTCTTACAAAGCTTGAGCTTCCGGCCGGCGTTGAAATCGAAATTAAGTTATAATATATACCTTATATTTCGTTCAACACGTGGTCATGTTGGTCACTTGCGGATCAACCAATAACCTATAGGAGGATTAAGAAAGATGAAACATGCAATTATTGGCAGAAAGATCGGCATGACGCAGATCTTTGAGGAAAACGGAAACGTTATTCCCGTAACGGTAATTGAAGCAGGTCCCTGTGTTGTTACACAGAAGAAAACTGTTGAAACAGACGGCTACAACGCCGTTCAGTTGGGTTTTGCTGACGTTAAGGACAAGCACCTTACAAAGCCCCAGAAGGGACACTTCAAAAAGATGGGCGTAGCTCCCAAAAAGTATCTGAAGGAATTCAGACTTGACGATATTTCAGCGCTCGAGGTTGGCGCAATAATCACTGCTGACACATTCGCAGCAGGCGACAGAGTAGACGTAACAGGCATTTCCAAGGGTCACGGTTACAGCGGCGTTATCAAGAGATGGGGCTGCCACAGACTGAGAATGACACACGGCGTTGGCCCTGTTCACCGTCAGGCAGGTTCTATGGGTGCTAACTCAACACCTTCAAGAATATTCAAGAATAAAAAGATGGCAGGTCAGTACGGCGCAGAGCAGGTTACAATACTTAACCTCGACGTTGTAAAGATCGACGCTGAAAAGAACATAATCGCTGTTAAGGGTGCCGTTCCCTGCGCTAAGGGCGGTATCGTGTTCGTACGCAGCACATGCAAGTGAGAGAGGAGGAGAATGTAATGGCTAATTTTAACGTAGTAGACATGGCCGGCAAGAACGTTGGCACAGTTGAGCTTTCCGAAGCAGTATTTGCTTGCGAGCCCAATAAGGCTGTACTTCACGCGGCTGTCAGAGCGTACCTTATGAATCAGAGACAGGGTACACAGTCAACTCTCACACGCACCGAGGTTTCCGGCGGCGGCGCTAAGCCCTGGAAGCAGAAGGGAACCGGTCGTGCAAGACAGGGTTCAACACGTTCACCTCAGTGGACACACGGCGGTATAGCTCTTGGTCCTAAGCCCAGAAAGTACCGCATCGACCTTAATAAGAAGGTTAAAAAGCTGGCTATGCAGAGCGCAATTTCTTCCAAGGCTATTGATAACGAGCTCGTTATCGTAGACAGCATCGCAACCGACGCCTTCAAGACGAAGACGATGGTAGCAATGCTTGCTGCAGTTAATGCAGGTAAGAAGTCCCTCGTTGTTCTCGACAGCAACGACGAGAAGGTTATTAAGAGCTTTGCAAACATTCCCGGCGTTAAGACGGCTCAGATCAACACGATCAACGTATACGACATACTCAACTGCGACACGTTCATCGTTGTTAAGGCAGCAGCCGAGAAAATTTCGGAGGTGTATGCATAATGAAAACATCATACGATATAATCATACGCCCCATCGTAACAGAAGCTTCTATGATGATGGCGGCAGACAAGAGGTACGTATTTGAGGTACTTCGCACTGCTACAAAATCCGAGATCGCAAGCGCGGTTGAGGAACTGTTTAAAGTAGACGTTGCATCTGTCAACGTAATCAACGTAAAGAAGAAGCCGAAGAGACTCGGTGTACACTCAGGCTACACCCGCACTTGGAAAAAGGCAATCGTAACATTGAAGGCTGACTCCAAGACGATAGAGTTCTTCGACGGCTTGATGTAATGGAGGTAAGCGGCAATGGCAGTAAAAACATATACACCGACTACTCCGGGCAGAAGACAGATGACCACTCCTTCATTTGAGGAGATTACCAAGAAGACGCCCGAAAAAAGTCTTATATTTACAAAGAAAAAGCACGCCGGCCGTAACAGCTACGGTAAGATAACTGTTCGTCACAGAGGCGGCGGCAACAAGATCAAGTACAGAATCATCGACTTCAAGCGTCAGAACGAATCTGCTGCAACTGTTTTGGCAATCGAATACGACCCTAACAGAACAGCATATATCGCTTTGATCCAGTATGAAGACGGTACAAAGGCTTACACGATCGCTCCTGTAGGTCTTAAGGTTGGCGATGTTATCTATTCCGGCGAAAAGGCAGACATTAAGCCCGGTAACACGCTTCCCATATCCTGCATTCCTCAGGGTACTTTCATTTACAACATCGAGCTTTACCCCGGTAAGGGCGCTCAGCTCGTAAGAAGCGCAGGCACAGCCGCACAGCTTATGTCTAAGGAAAACGGCATGGCGCTCGTTCGTCTGCCCAGCGGTGAGATGCGTTACGTTCGCCTGAACTGCAAGGCTACTATTGGCCAGGTTTGCAACATCGAGCACGAAAACATCAAGCTCGGTAAGGCAGGTAAGACACGCCATAAGGGTATCCGTCCTACAGTAAGAGGTTCTGTCATGAACCCCTGTGACCACCCGCACGGTGGCGGTGAAGGACGCTCACCTATAGGACGTTCCGGCCCTGTGACACCTTGGGGCAAGCCCGCTCTCGGTCTTAAGACGAGAAACAAGAAGGCAAGAACAGAACAGTTCATCGTAAAGCACCGTAACGGAAGATAAAGGATAGGAGGAAGTAAACAATGAGCAGAAGTTCAAAGAAAACCCCTTTCGTTGAAGCTAAGCTTTATGCAAGAATCGAAGCTATGAACGAAAAGGGCGCAAAGCAGGTACTCAAAACATGGTCCCGCGCTTCCACGATATATCCTGAATTCGTTGGTCACACGATCGCAGTTCACGATGGTAAAAAGCACGTTCCGGTTTATGTAACCGAAGATATGGTTGGACACAAGCTCGGTGAGTTCGCACTCACCAGAACCTTCAAGGGCCATGCAGGCTCTAAGACATCCAATAACGGTAAATAATTGCAAAGGGAGGAATCATACAAATGGAAGCAAAAGCATATCTGAAGTATGCAAGAATTTC
>JAFYMA010000154.1 GCA_017556845.1 Clostridia bacterium
CACTACCGCCGGCGGTAAGGCAGTTCAGAAAGAAAAAAATACAGACTGCATTGACGCCGTTGCCGGAATGGCGGAGCTCACGTTCCGCAGAGACGAAGCACTTGCAAGCGAGCGTGACGAATTGAGTAATATTCTCACATCCGGCACAGCACTTAAGGAAAGGATCGCGCGTGATTCCATACGTCAGAAAAACAACAACAAAACGTCTCTTACAGTAAATTTTGTGAAAATGGGCGAGAAAAATCAGCTTGACGGCAACGTGTGCATGAATGTCACCGTTCCGTATTCATCGTCGCAGCAGCCGTATTTCGTGTACTCTACCGTGACGGGAAAGTATACACGTTATCAGTACGGCGAAAAGCACCTTGACAATGACGGCACTGAGCTTAAATATACGAATATTCTGATACTGTCAACGGATTATTCGCTTATCAATGAGTCAAGCGGAGAAATGAAATCTGAGTTTATCGGCAGCGGCAGCGGATATTACGTTACGGACGGAAAATATATTCCTATAGTCTGGAAGAGAGATCCCGAGCAAACAGAGATCACGTACTGTCTGCCAAGCGGTGCGGAGCTTGAATTAAACAGAGGAAAAACATTCGTTTGTGCCGTTCCGAATACAAGATTCCGAGATGTAAAATTCGAACAGTAATATAAGATGAGGATGAAAAAAATGAAGCAATACGTTATAAAGAAGAAAGAGAGCATTGATTGGGAAAACGTAGAAAAGGGATATATAGATACGTATCCGTGGGGAAAGGAATATACTCCTGAGGCGTTTTTCCAGGCGGTATATACAAATGACGCTATCATAGTAAAGCTTACTTGTAAGGAAAATGATCCCAAAGCCGTATACAGCGAATATATGTCACCTGTATATAAAGACAGCTGTCTTGAGTTTTTCGCATCATACGCAAACGGCGGCTATATAAACTGTGAAATGAACAGTAAGGGTGCGAGCCTTATAGCGTACGGGGAAGGACGGGGCGGCAGAGTTCCGATAAAGGATATATGCGGCACTGTTCCGACTGTCGAAGTGCATGTGCTTGACGGCGTTTGGTATGCTACTGTTACAATGACGCTTGATATTCTGAAAAGCGTGTACGGCGACGTGAAATTTGTATCAGGGTACGAGTTTTACGGTAACGCGTATAAATGCGGAGACGATTGCGAAACACCTCATTACGGAATGTGGAACGCGGCAACGTGTGAAAAGCCGGATTTTCACCGCCCTGAATTTTTCGGGAAGTTTATTCTTGAATAAACGCGCTAATAATTACGGTCGTTTTGCTTTCTTTTCCTTAAAGGACTTTGTATGCAGTTCAGCTGAAGGCGCAACGCCGATCGCGGATCGGCACTCCGATAAGATCGGAGCATTTGGTAAAACCAAATGTTGCGCCACACGCATAAGCTATGGACTTTACTGTAAACAATAAAATACCGCACAAATTAAAATGCGTAGGATATTGCACCCTACGCATTATTTTTTTGATGTTGCTTTATTATTACGCCCAAGACATCGTCGATGGCTTCGGAGCTGAAATTATAGCCTGCTTGAGAAAATCAATAGCCTTTTCAAGACCTTCGTCAACAGTCATAAGGCTGTCCTCGTGCTCTATTGACATTACGTGATCGTATCCGCAAAGACGGAGCATGGAAACTATATCTCTCCAATACGTCATATCGTGGCCGTATCCGATAGCTCTGAACACCCAGGAGCGTTCAAGCTCGTTTCCGTAGTGCTTCGTGTCGAGAACGCCGATGCGTGCAGTATTTCCTGCATCTATTCTCGTATCCTTTGCGTGAAAATGGAAAATGCATCCCCTGAGCATTTTTATTGCTTCACAAATGTCCATACCCTGCCAGATAAGGTGCGACGGATCAAAGTTTGCACCGATGCAGTCACCGACAGCTGCACGGAGCTTCAAAAGCGTTTCTGTATTGTATACGCAGAATCCGGGGTGCATTTCGAATGCTATCTTCGTTACACCGTGCTTTGCACAAAAATCAGCAGTCTTCTTCCAATACGGTATGAGAACCTCGTTCCACTGATAATCAAGAACTGCCAGGAAATCCTCAGGCCAGGGGCACGTTACCCAGTTGGGATATTTTGCGCCGGGATGATCGCCCGGGCAGCCTGAAAATGTAATAACGGTGTCTATCCCCATTTTTTCTGCAAGAAGGACAGTTTGCTCGAAATCACTGTGGAATTTGTCCGCTATTTCTTTGTTGGGGTGAACGGGATTGCCGTGACAGGAAAGAGCGGAAACGGTCATGTTGTATTTGTCAAGCAGGGCGATGAAGTCACAGTACGCCTTTTCATCGTTCAAAAGCTTGCACGGACTGCAGTGTGCGTCACCGGGATAGCCTCCGCAGCCAAGCTCAACTGCTTCAACACCGAGCGATGCAAGATAGGGAAGAACCTCTTCGATGGGCTTGCTTCCGTAAAGATTTGTCAAAACTCCGATTTTCATAATTATATCTCCTTAAAAAAATATTACTTTCTGTAGTACTTGTAAAATACGGTAATACATCTGTTTTTATTGCCGTTTTCTTTGTCGGGACCCTCACATACGGCGCCCTCAAGCGACATCAATTCATAAGCTTTCAGATCCTCAAGATCGGTCCTGAAAAGTGTTTTTTCATCTGAGCATACCGAAAATTCTCCGTCCTTAAGCCAGCATATACCGCCTTTTCCTATAACGGTATCACCGTTTTCGGACGGCTCGGTAATGTATTTGAGCGGGTGAGAGCAGATCTTTTCAGCCATCTGCTCGTTGAATCGCAAGGAGCCCTCCTTCGGCTTGAAGAGCCTGTTGAAAAGATTACTCATGTACAGAGCCCTCCGCGCACGTTTTACATCTGATGACTGCTATCCAGTTTTCCCGGTACGCTACAAGCTCGTATGACGGATCTTTTGCGTACTTATCCGAATAAAGCTTTCTGTTCGACGAATATCTCAGATCGAAAACGAGATATTCCGTATGGATAGGATCGTTTTTGTAATTGTTGTCGTCCATGCTGTATATTACACGCCTTTGCGACGCCCCTGTGACGTACATCGTATTTGATGCAACCGATGCATTCTCGGGAATATCAGCAAGCACCTTGCTTACGTATTCGTGATTTTCGCGGCTTATGGAATAGTTTTCAATATAGTTCGGCTTCTGAGCAACGGTCGCTGAGAAAAACAGTATAGCACCGCTTGCTGCAAAAACCGCAAACGTCCTTTTAAACGCATAAGACAGCTCAGAAAAGTTCATTACCGCAAGATACAGCAAAAATGCCGCAGAGCCGTACGTGTACTGAAAATAAATATTATGCTGATAAACGTAGTCGGGCATAAGATTTACGAGAATATACGGGCCGAGCAAAACGAATCGGTGATATTTTTTCGTTATGAACGGTAAAAATCCGAGCGGGGCAAGCGTTTGCAGCATAAATATGATCTTTGATCCGGATACGTCAGATGTTACGTCAAATATCTCGTTGAATACGTTAGCAGGGCTTATGATGACTGATTTAATAACGGTAAGAAGACCGCCGCCCTCTTCGTAAATAAAATTGTTATATCTGTATGACATTATTCCCGAATAGCCGTAATTTTCAAGATAAGATACAACTATCAGAAAATATACCAATGACGTTGCAAGTAAAACGAGTCCTTTTTTTATGTCCTTTTTTGATATGAGCATATATATTGCGGCAAAAGCCACGTATACGGGTGCATCCTCTTTGACAAGCAGGGTAAGAGCACCAAACGTCATAACTGCCCACCATTTGTTTTTTTCTATCGAGAAAAACAACCATAAAAGTAAGGGAAGAAGAAATTTGTTTTCGTGCAGATCGTAATAGCATCCTCCGGCAACACAGGGATAAAATGCGTATGCTACGGCGAAAAGGGCAGATGCTCTGCGTGATAATGTAAGCTGTCTGCACAAAAGCATAAGAGGGATAACCCCGCTTGCCAAAAGCAATGCCTGACATACCTGAAGCGTTACGGGATGAGGGAAAATTGCATATATGGGCAGAAAAAGATAATATATCGGTGAAACGTGAATGTCAAAATGAGAAAGCAAAACCGCACGCTCGCACGTTGTGTACGGTATAAGCGTTTCCTTCATATAGTAGTACATCTGTGAGAATATACCGAAATCAAAGCAGGGAGTTGATTGAGTAAGTACCCTGAATGACGTTTGTAAACCCACGAAAAGCGCAAAGAATGCGATGCTCAAAGCACTTGCTGTGATAAGTGCGCCTTTGCCAAACGGAATTGATGCTTGCATATCCGAAAAGCAGTATTTACAAACGGCAAACAAAACACAGCAAACGGCAAACGTGAAATACATATTATCGCACGCAGGTACGCACAAAAGGGCGTAAAACATAAACGATGAAAACAAAATAAGCTTTTCCGTCTTCGCTTGCTCAAAGATCGAAAACAGCACCGTCAAAAGTGCAAATATCAGAAATATAACGGCTATATGCAATTTAAGGTCTACCGATGCCATATATTCAAATGACATAAAATCGGAATCGCCTTTGTTGAATACCAGCATAAGACCGCAAGAGAAAAACAGTGCGGTTATCAGACGGCGACACGTTTTTTCTACCGTTA
>JAFYMA010000155.1 GCA_017556845.1 Clostridia bacterium
AATAAGGCTCTCTTATGTCATGGTGGAAATTGTAGTTGTTAGCACTGCAACCGCCGCCGCAGAAGTATCTTGCCCAGCAATTCTTGCACTGTTCGTTGTTGATTATGTTGTTTTCGGCAAATTGCGTTGCAATAGTACCGTCAAACGTGTCATCGAAAATATTGCCGAGCTTAAGCTCTGTATGCTCTACGAATTGGTGGCAGGGATAAATGTCACCCTTGGGAGTAACGGCAACGTATTCGCTTCCGCAACCGCAGCCCTTTGTACGCTTGTAAACGCAGGGGCCTGCATCAAGGTCGATCATAAAATGGAAGAACGTAAATCCGCGGCCTTCCTTTTCACGCTTCAGCATTTCCTTTGCTAAAAGCTCGTACTGCTCGAAAAGCACGGGCAGATCTTCACGTCTCAAAGCAAATTCGCTTTCGTCGGGAAGAACCACGGGCTCGACGGAAATGTTCTGAAAGCCCTCGTCTGCAAGTGTCAGAACGTCATTGACAAAATCAAGATTACGACGCGTATACGTACCGCGGACATACCAGTCCATCGTTCTGTCCTTAACAAGCTTCTTGTATTTAGGCAGTATAATATCGTATGTACCCTGACCGCCCGCCAACGGACGCATATAATCGTTGACCTCACGCCTGCCGTCGATAGAAAGCACGGCGTTATAGATGTTTTTATTTATAAAATCTATGGCGTCGTCGTCAAGCAGAACGCCGTTCGTCGTTATTGTAAAACGGATATTCTTTCCGTAAAGCTTTTCCTTCTCACGTCCGTACGCAACCAGCTTTTTGACAACGTCAAAATTCATCAGCGGTTCGCCGCCGAAAAAGTCAAGCTCCAGATTTTTAATTCCCTTTGATCGTTCAAGCAAAAAGTCGATCGCGCGGCAGCCGCATTCGTAGCTCATAAGTCCGCGCGCACGCTTGTAGTCGCCGCAGTCAGCAAAGCAGTATTTGCACCGCATATTGCAATCGTGCGATATGTGTAAGCACATTGACTTTATTGCAGATACACCGGGGGTATATTTCAGTGCCTCGGTTATCGCAGGGGCGGAAAATAAAGTGCCGTTATCTTCAAGAGCCTTAAGATCGTCGAACGCCTCCGAAATCTGCTGTCTTGAATAATCCTTGATATTCGGGATCTCTTCAGCACTTTGCGGCAATTTCTCAGTAAACAGCTGCAATATTTCGTAAGCCAGATCGCTTAAAATATGGACAGCGCCAGATTCGCTGTCCAATGCCAAGTTATATCCGTTTTGGCTGAAAGAATGTACCATTACTTGCTTTCTTTTTTGCTCTTGCTTTCGCACTTCTGGTTAGCAACTGTGCAAGATGTCTTGCAAGCGGACTGGCAAGAAGCCTGGCATTCGCCGCAGCCTGCGCCGATAGCATTCTTTGCGTAAGTTGTTTTGTTGATAGTTTTTACGTTTTTCATTATTCTTTATCCTTTCGGTTTTTTATTATTAAAACCGTTGGTGAAATAAACGGTTTTTTTATTTTTCTTATAATTCGGCATCTTGCCGTTTGATGAGCTCTTTGATCCTGCACCGATACAAGCGAAAATGACACATACTGCAATACACAGTACGGCAGGTATCGCAAAGCCTCTTGATGTACCCATTATAAAAGAGGGTATAAATGCTGTCAAAACGTATAAGGCACCGCAGACGATACCGCACAGTAGCCCTTTTTTCTTGTTCAGTCTTCCGCAGACAAATCCGCAGACTGCGCCGGAAAGAGAAAATACGGTTTTCCCGATCCATATACAATTCATAGGATCCTCGGTAGACAGGCACACCGCCGCCGTTAAAAGAAGCAATACGGCACTTGCTACCCACGTTATACCCAATGAAATAAGACAGCTTTTCAGTAAATCGTTGCTTTTTAGCATTTTTTCCTCCGCAGAAAGAATATATTTCATACTATTCGTGCGGGGAAAGGAATATTACATTATTTTTCGGATGCTTTAACGTCTACGTTTTTGATAGCGGATTTGAGGATGCGGATCCTTGTTCTGTCACGGGAGGACTCGATAAGAACCGTTTCGTCCTTTATGCTTACGATCTCGCCTATGATACCGCCTATGGTTGTGATCTCGTCGCCGACAGAAAGCTCGTTGAGCATTTTTGCAGCTTCCTTTTCCTGCTTTTTCTGAGGACGGATTACCATAAAATAAAAAACTACTACCATACCGATGATAACTACGATAGATACCGCAGTCTGACCGCCGGGATTAGTTGCTGTAAGGAAATTGTTTATCATTGATGCTGAACTCCTGTATTTAAATATGCCTAATTATTATACTATGACGTCATCAACTTTGCAACAGATAGAAATGAAAAATTATTAATAACTTGTAAATTTTGCATTTTCGGTCCTTTTTGCATCCGTTTTTTCTTTTTAAATAGCTGTTGTTGACAAATCACGGTGAACGGATTATAATATACTTGATGAATATAAGGAAGGAATGCTGATATGCCAACAGTTGTCGGAATAGACAGAATTAAAGAAGAAAAGATAAACTCTTTGCTCAAAAGCGGACGTTTGGGCGTTATAACCGCCGTGTCGGGTATATCGTCCGATTACAGATATACAGCCGATATTCTTACGGAGAATTTTCACGTTTCCGCACTTCTTGCGCCTGAGCACGGAATATGGGGAGCGCTCGGCCCCGGCGAAAAGGTAGACGGAGGCGTTGATAAATATACGGGTATACCGACTTACAGCTTGTACAAGGACTTTCTTGACGTTCCGGGTAAGGAGGA
>JAFYMA010000156.1 GCA_017556845.1 Clostridia bacterium
AATCTATCAAGCTTCATTTTCTTTAACGAAGATATAATATATTCCTTATCATATATATCATCTTGAAGGATAAACATATCAGTGATATGCTTTATGCCTACACCGCCGTCAATATAATGCTTTGCAAGATGCATAAATATGTATATATAGTTTTCTGTCGGCAGAAGCTCATATCTGTTTTTTGTACCGTCTACGAGCCGTGCTCTTTCCCAGACGTTTTCAAAATACTCAAACATCTCCTTATGGCTTGCAGATACGAGATATTTATGCATTTCTATCGTTGTCTTACCCTTTTTAAAGGTAAAATCATGATCGCTTTCCATATGCTCACTATACCCCAAAGACGTCATTATCTCTTTTATTTTCGGATAATCAGCGGGATCTATGAGTATATCAGCGTCACTCATTTCACGCATATCACTCTTCGGATATCTGCTTTTAAGAACAGTCCCCTTTACGGGCATATGCTTTATTCCGTTTTTTTCAAAAAGGTCGCATACTGTGTTTATTTCATACAGCTGCTCCTCACTGACCATAAGGTTTTTACAACAGCGCGAAAAAAGCCTTTTCATTCCGTCACACGATATATCAACGCCGCATAAAACCGCGCCCTCGTACAGAATATTAGTGATCTGATGCTCGTTTGCAAGATCTATAAGCTCTTCTATGTTAAAACCATCAGGTAAAACGGAGCTTTCTCCGCTCAGAGCGCTCTTTATAACGGGAGCTATGATTCTGTAATCAACTGCCATTACAGCTTTCCTTCCATACTTTTCAGCTCATTTTGAATATATTCAAGCGAAAGCAGCTTTTCTTTCACCTGCTCAACGTCAAGCAGCTCTGTATTATTTGAATCAAACTTACGCAGAAGATTTCTCGTAGTATCTCCACTCTTTACGTATTTGTCATAGTTAAGTCCGCGCGTATCTGCCGGTACACGGTAAAAGTCACCAAGGTCTATTGCACTTGCACATTCCTCGTTTGTAAGAAGAGTTTCGTACATTTTTTCGCCGTGGCGTATACCGATTATCTTAATTTCAGTTTCGGGAGCAAAAAGCTGTTTTACCGCTTCCGCCAGCACTCTGATAGTGCAAGCAGGAGCCTTTTGAACGAATATATCACCCGAAACACAATTTTTGAACGCAAAAAGAACAAGGTCGACCGCTTCGTCAAGCGACATTATAAATCTCGTCATTTCAGGCTCTGTAATCGTTATAGGATTGCCTGCCTTGATCTGATCTATCCAAAGCGGTATTACCGAGCCTCTGCTGCACATAACATTACCGTATCTTGTACAGCAGATCTTTGTTTTTTCGGGGTCTACCGTTCTTGATTTGGCAACGATCACCTTTTCCATCATCGCCTTGCTCGTACCCATAGCATTAACAGGATATGCCGCTTTATCTGTCGAAAGGCAGACTATACTTTTAACACCTGACTCTATCGCAGCAGTAAGGACGTTATCAGTACCGATAACATTCGTCTTAACCGCTTCCAAAGGAAAGTATTCGCATGACGGAACCTGCTTCAATGCTGCTGCATGAAATATGTAATCCACTCCGTACATTGCATTTTTGACACTGTTTATATCTCGCACGTCGCCTATATAGAACTTGATCTTGTCAGACGCCTGAGGCATAATTGCCTGAAACTCATGGCGCATATCATCCTGCTTTTTTTCATCTCTGGAGAATATACGTATTTCACCGATGTCAGTTTTGAGAAAACGTCTCAAAACAGCGTTACCAAATGAACCTGTACCTCCGGTAATAAGCAAAGTTTTATCTGAAAACAAAGACATTTTTTCTTCCTCCTTTAAATTAAGTTATTAGGTTCCTTTTAAAAAATCTTTTATCAAAGCGGGATTAAGTCCCGCAATTATTAATTTATTGTTATACCGCAGCGGCTTTAAAATGATACCAACTATTACATTCGTAAATAGCTGTGTGATTACAGAAGCAACAGCTGCTCCTATCTCACCCCATAGCGGTATAAAAACAAAATTCAAAATGATATTCATTGCCGCACCGCACAAATTTACACGCCACAAGTATTTCTGCTTTCCTACTGCAAGTATCCACACATCACGCACGGCACCCATATACGAAAAAGTTGAAAACCATACGCAGACACGCAAAATAGGAACGGCCGGAATATATGCACTACCATTCATAATGTATATGATCGGAAAAGCCATGACTGTCATTCCAACGCTTTGTATTAGTGACAGATATATAATTATACAGTACAACAGACTGACACTTTTTTCAAAAGCTCCTTCACTGATTTTACGGTTTTCGAAAATCATCGGAAGTAACGAATTAATTATGGCAACAAAAATAAAGGATGTTATTGTAGCGCAATTTGATGCCGCGGAATAATATCCTGTCGCCGCATCACCTTTCATAAGATTAAGCATGATTTTATCCGTTTGAGCAAAAATTGTTACCATCATTGAAGAAATGATATAATATTTGCTTTTAGATAGCAGCCTTTTTAGTACATTGAAGGAAAATATAAATCGCTGACTTTCCAATTTTCTGTATATAATAATCAAGATAATTGAAATGAGCAAGTATCCTATTCCATCGGATATTGCGAACCAGTATACATTCTTTTTCAAGAAAATAAGTATACCTTTATATGAGAACGTGACGCAATATACAATAAGTGAAACCACAGCCACATATTTTGAAAGATACTTTGATTGAAACCATAAACGTATCAATTCAAACGATTGAAAAAGCAGAACCAAGCTATACAAGGCACAAACGATACTTGTATCCTTGCTATCTGCATTAGCTATGAGAGAAAAGCATGTCATGCCAACCATACAAGCAAGTGAAGTCAATGCACTGGCGATGATGGATGTACCGTATATTTTCCCCTCTTCTTTTGAATTGCCTATTGTTTGCTGAATAAGTATCTCTTCCAATCCAAGTTTAGAGATAGGGAGGAAAAATGCTGCTACTGATGCGGCATAACTGATAATACCGTACAGTGAAGGTCCGAGATACCGCGTTACATAAGCATTAATTATCAAGCCGAGAACAGCTTGTATTATTTTGCATATTAGCAACCATGACAAATTGTTGATTACTTTATCTTTCATTTTTTAAATACAGATCCAAATATTCCTTGAACCTTTTATTATCATCAAACAAAGCAGCGCGCCTTAAGCACGCCTCCTGATCAAACGGATGCTCTTTCTTTACGTATTCTATTGCGTCAAGCATTGAATCCACATCACAATCCACGGTCATGCCACACGTATCGTCTATTGCCTCCGGACTTCCTCCTGTGTTAAAGGTAATAACAGGCGTACCGCAAGCTAAAGCCTCCAAATTAACTGTAGGAAAATTATCCTCTCGCGTGGGATTCAAAAAAACGTCGCACGCGGTATATATTTCCGCAAGTCGCCGCTGATCCTTGGTTCTTTCAATAGAAATTATTCGTTCAGGCAAGGAAACGCCCATATCTTTATTCGAGCCCACAAGAACGATCGCATATTCATCGGAAAGTTTTTCCGCTAAATCAATAAATACGTCCACGCCTTTGTTGTGGTGCCAATCGAAACAAACACCTAAAACAATAAATTTTTCTTCGATTCCGTATTCTTTTCTGAAATCACTGGGAGCAGGTTTAAATATACTAAGGTTTATTCCATTGTTTATGACTTTTGTTTCGTACGATCCTAAAAACGACTTTTCCACAAGCTCCGCCAACCATTTAGAAGGTGTAACTATCGTTAAATCGAGATCAGAGAAGCTTTTTTTCTTTTTAGCATAGAGTTTTGCACTCTTGTCAAAAAAACAACTGTACGATTTCCGCAATATACAATCACAACATCCACGAAGCCATTTATCACATTCAGCAGCAGAAAAATACGGGCAATATCCTGTAAACGCCCAACAGTCATGGAACGTCCATATAAGGCGTATTTTTTTTTGTTTGAAATACGAAAACAGCATTTCCAAGTCACAATTATGGGAGTGTAAATTATGCAAATGAACAATATCGGGAGCTTCTTTGTCAAGCATACGTATAAGTCTTTTTGTGATTAAACGAGCATTAAATCCCTGGTTTCCAAAAATATATGCTCCAAATGCATAAAGTTTAGTATAAAAAAGATTGGAATAGGATTTCCCATATTTTTTTTCATTTTCAACACCGTGTTTTATGGAATACAGAACACAGTTTTCTATATTATTCTGATCTAATAATTGTGCGATCGAAACACATATTTTTCCCGTGCTTCCAACACCGCACGTAGCGTTTATCTGTACTACCTTCACTTCCAGAACACCTCGTAGGGGAATATGTTAAGAAGATCTTCACTCGTATGCATATCAACAAAAAATCTGACAGTAAAAACCACATTCATAGCAATGAGTGACAGCTCAGAAAGTCTTTTTGTACTTTTATCATAGCTTGCAGCGATTTTCGGTATCAATATCGGCAAGAACAACATGTAATAATAATTAATACGCATTGCGATCGTATGAACAGGAGCAAACGACTGAACGATTATTATAAAGTACAGGAAATTTCTCATTCCTCGTGTATTGTCATCAATCGTTTCCTCGTCCGGTATTACATATGAGTATACGATGAATATGACAAACAAGATCAGCATCGTATAAGATCCCGTATTCGTTATTTCACCGTATTTATCAAAATACCCCTCTGTAAACGTGTTAAATACCATTCTCAAAATTTGCTCATTGAACAAAATGCAAAGTCCGGTTATAGGCATAAAGAAGTATGCAAAATTGCGGCCGAACTTAATATGATAAAGCGGATACATTGCAAGCATAACGATAGCGGATTTATGAAACAAAGCCGCTATCAGAACCATAATTACAAACCATACGGGCTTTTTATTTTTTATCAGATAATATATCGGAACCGCAAACGCCATCGCACACGTCTGACGCAATCCGGAGAAAAACATCGCAAACGGTGCAACTGTCACAAACAGTATCATGGTCAGATACGGATATTCCGATTCCTTCTGGTACATTATCCAGAACGGGATCGTGGAAAAAAGAGCCACAATCACTATCATCCATCGGAAATCATCAGTAAGCAATCCAACGAGGTATTGCAGTATACGATAACCTATCTCAACTCTGTAGATGTCAAGGGAAGCGAAAAAGTCTCTGGTCAAGGTCATCTCGAACATTTCCTGATAATTATCAAGATCGACGCCGATCTCTATTCCTCTGCAAGCGAGGATGATGAAAAATAACAGAAAAAACGATCCGAGTATCAGCTTTTTAAAATCAAATCCTCGTGTCTTATACGTCAAATGGTCGGTAAAGACCATAAGCACCGCAGGAACGAGTATAAGAATGTAATATGGCAACATTATCGTTATCTTATCCTTGTGTTTTTACTTTTCTTACAACTGAGTAGTACATCTGTCTTATGAAAGGACGTATGTTACCGTACGATGTCAGAATTTTCAAATTCAAAATATTGAATACACTGAACAGCTTTTTGCGTTTTGCATATGCTATACATTTTGCAACCACCTTTTCACCGTTGTGCTTTGCATTAAATTTTGCAAACACGTAAAGATAGTTGTTTTTCTTGTCGGAAACACGAAGAAGATCCGGCAGCAGCTTGTCCGCCATCAGAACACAGTCGCTGTAAAAAATGCTTTTTCCCGTTTGCGTAAGCTGCTTATCGTGCACACGCGCTTCAACGAATTTGCCATCTGCGGCTATAATCGAATATCCTTTGATAAAAATCATCGCCCACATCTGTGTATCTTGGCAGTACCGCATTTTTTCGTCAAATACACCGCATTCGTCAAATGCCTTTTTGGGTATCATCAGACTGCAGCCGTGCAGGGATCCACGCTCAAAAACAGCATTGAGAGGAATGCCCCAATCATATGTCTTGCCGTTTTCAAAACGGAATTTATGAATATCCGAAAGAGGCTTTGACGAAGCGTTTATACAGCAGTAGTCACATATTGCAACCAAACGGTCAGACTTTGATGATGTAAGCAATTCGACCTGCGATGCTATTTTTTCGGGTTTGTATCTGTCATCGTGCGAAAGCCAGGAAAAATACTCCCCCCTCATATTTCTTATACCGACATTCAAAGCGGAGGAAACGCCGCCGTTTTTTTCTTTTGCTATATACCGTATCCGATCGCCGTACGAAAGTGCTATTTTTTCCGTAAGACCGTCATCGGAAGATCCGTCGTTTACGACTATTATTTCAATATTGCAGTACGTTTGTGCCAACGCACTTTCAATAGCCTCTTTGACATAATTACTGCCGTTGTATACGGGAATTATGATCGAAACTAACGGCTGACCGTTTTGAATGTTCATATACTATCTCCAAGCCAAAAAAACTGTATGACATACACACTAAGCAAAAAGCGTCAATATAACAAAAATCCGCAAGCATATATAATTGAATTATACTATATTTTTATTATTAAGTCAACCCATTTTTAAAATAAAATTGCATTTCGTTTTATAAATTTATTATACACTTTTAGAATACTAAAAGTTAACAAAAAATTATAGATATTTTTACACAAAAAGACCTTTCCCCTTTTGTTTTTTTGAAGTTTGATAGCTAAAATTTCTTGACAATGTTCCCTATTTGTTGTATAATGATACACAGTTTATGGCGATATTTTTTAGGGGGGTGAACACCGTAAAAAGCAATGTAAAAGCAATCCTTAAGCTAAATCGACGAGTGCTCGCACTGACGACCGTCGGATGTATTTTGGGACTTATACTGTGTATAAGTATGTTCATCTGGATATCGAGCGACAGTCCTGCTGAGGTTGAGAAGTTGATTTTTGGAAAGATAGCATTCGCTGTTTTGGCGTTATTGCTTATTGCCGCTACCGTTTACTGCTATTCACGGCTTTACATAACTCTTTACTTTACAGACAAGGGTATCAAATACTGCCGTGCATTCAGATGCACCCGCTATCACTCATACGATTACTATTCTTATGTATTTCTCGCATCAAATTCGCGGCACGGACGCAGAATAAAAAACGACAAAAAGACTTATTATCTGATCCTCTCACGGAACATTTACTGCGACTACGATCTGTGTCACGCAGGAAGGATATACAACAAGCACCATACTATAAAGCTATTTTACAGCGACGAATTGTACAGTCTGCTTATGCGCGTTTTACCACCGGAAAATCAAAAATACCTTGCCGACGCACTTAACAAAGAGGAAGAAAAAAGGATATATTTTTAGGAGAAAGCAATGAAAGAGTTTATTGATCTTTATCAGGATACATGGGCAGCTTCAGACGACCTTGACCGCGATCTGCCTTTGAACGTTTCAGTCGAAGAAAAGGACCGCAAGGTAGGTATTTTCTACTTCATGTGGCATGAAGGAGACGGGCCTCTTATGGACCATAGCCTTGCATACGCCACCGGCGGAATTGAAGAATTTGAACGTGTAATGGCCTCAGGAAGCAGAGGCTTTGCACATTATTGGGCTGAGCCTTATTTCGGATACTATCGCTCCGACGACGAGTGGGTCATACGTAAGCACGCATATCAGCTGGCAGACGCAGGCATTGATTTTATATTCTTTGATGTCACTAACGGTCTTATATACCGTCCCGTTTGCGAAACGATATTGAAGGTATGGAGTGAAATACGCAAGGAAGGATACAAAACTCCGCAGGTAATGTTCCATACCGGCGACGACTATGATACATCAAAAAGATCATTTGACGCACTGTGGGATGCGTTTTACTCCGTTGGTGCATTCAAAGAGCTTTGGCTTGAATGGGATAACAAGCCCGTCATACTCGCTCCGCCTTCACTTATTGAAAAAATGACTGAGCAGCAGCGCGATTTCTTCACCTTCAGACGCTCCTGGGCGAACACGAATGACTCGTGGTACGAAGAAACAAACGGCGACGGCACGTGGCCCTGGGCTGATATGTATCCTCAAAAGCCCGGAAAAAGCACTTTTGGAAGTACCGAGCAAGCAGTCGTAATGTGCGGATTTTGGGTAAACGGAAGCTACGGCACAAATGCAGGCAGAAGCTTTCACAACGGAAAGCAGCCGTCAAACCTCACCGAACGCGATTACGGCTTTTCTCTCGTTGATAAAACGTCACCTTACGGTTATGCCTTTCAAGAACAGTTTGACCACGCTGTCAACGTTTTAAAGCCGCCCATGATAATGATAACCGGCTGGAATGAATGGTGGGCAGGCAGATGGGATAATACCCTTCCCGGTAACAGAAATCCCGCACAGGGTCAGACTATTGCGAACACGTTTGTAGTCGAAGAAACAGATCCGAAAAGATGCAATTATTTCGTTGATAATCTTAACGGCGAATACTCCCGGGATATAGAAGCCTGCAAGGGCCTTTATAACGATAACTACTACTATCAGATGGTATCAAACATCAGAAAATACAAGGGCACAAGAAACGTTCGCTTTGCTGCAAATCAAATTAGCATTGATATTTATGCAAGTGCGGATCAATGGAAAAACGTAGGCCCTGAATACCTTGATTATAAAGGCGATACAGTAAAGCGCGATGCTATGTCATACGTCGGAGGATTTCATTACACGAATGATACGGGAAGAAACGATCTTGTTAAAATGAAGGTCTCCTCTGACAGCGAATACCTTTACTTTTACGCAGAATGTGCCGATGATATAACGAGTCCCGAGGGTACGAACTGGATGAATCTGTTTATAAACGCAGACAGAAATCATTCAAACGGATGGCACGGATATAACTACATAATAAACCGATTCCAAAACGGAAATAAAGCATCCGTTGAAGCATTTTCTGACGGCAAATGGGAGCTTGAAAGGATCGGAGAGTGTGAGTATTCCGTACAGAAAAACGTATTGCAGATAAAGGTTTTAAAGGAACTTCTGAACGTTAGCGAAAGCTTCGAATTCAAATGGGCTGACAATTCCGTATCAAACGGCGACATTATGCAGTTTTTGGATCTTGGCGACTGCGCTCCGAACGATAGATTCAATTATATCTACATAAAGAAAGACTGAGCAGAAAGGTTCTTAAAATAATGAAAAAAAGAATATTCACCGTTTTCTTCTGCGTTATTTTGATAGCATTTGCATCCTGTACCTCTACCAAGGAGGGCAGCGGACTTGCAATGCTGCACCAAGGCTCGAATGACGCATCGCTGATAGGACAGATAGTTAAAGAAGAAATGAACGTAGATCTTCCCGATGATATAACGGTACAGCTTCAATTTGATGATTTCAATTCCGAAGGAGTAGGAAGTGCGTTCTGCACTGCAGACTTTGCGAATTCCCCTCTATCTGCCGAGATGACCGCACAGTTCACTATGATCCGCAACTGGACGAAGGCGGAAGTTCCTGAGCATATAAAATCGGGCATTGCAAATGCATGCGAAAGATCCTCACTTACTGCACCTGATTTTACAAACGGCTTTTATTTCGAAAAATATAATTGCTGGGCAGAATCCGGCGAGCTTATTGTTTATACAAAAGAAGAGGCAACAAGTGCTGAAATAATTACATACGGCTTTTGGGATATAAATACCTCGATCCTTTATTACTATTGTACGACTGTTGCAGATCAGGCATAAAGATCCACAAAAAGAATACAAAAAGAGCTGATCGGAATCTTACATTCCCATCAGCTCTTTATCGTCTGCAAAAATCATTGCAGAGATCTTATTAATTACTTATATACGCTGAATTCAAAGATTGAGAAGAATCCGTCTGCAGGTGCTTGAACTCTCACGTATCTTCCGCTTTCATTGAGCGCTATAGTGTCTATTCCGTCAGATTTATAATCTCCGACATTCTTCCAATTCTGATTATCGTCAGATACGTAGATCGAGAACTTTCCTTTCGTATTCGATTCCCAACGTAAAACGATTTTTGAAATATCAGTCTTCTGGCACAGATCAACGGTCAACCAGTAATTCGGTCCTGTTGTTCCAAGTCCGCTCCAGCGTGAAAGGCGCGAGCCGTCAACTGCATAAAGTGCATCATATCCCGCTTCCGAGAAGCTGGCTGTAACGGGCTTACCCTTTGCAATATCCACTTCTCCGCTCAATTCGGGCTTAGGCGCCGATTTTGATAAGGGAGTAAACTTTGCTTTCGTGCCCGCTATATTTTCCACATCAAGAACCAATATCTCGCTGTCGATAGTAACGTCGCTTGACGCCTTTATATCTTCAACGGATGCGCCGACTGAGAACTTATACGTGCCCTGCTCGATTATCCAATCGGACGAATCAACATAGTACGTCTTCAATTCATCATACGTCACAGTAGTGGTAATTACCGCTTCTTCGCCGGGGTTCAAAACGGACGTCTTCCCGTATCCTGCAAGCTCTATCTTCGGCTGCTCATTCTTTCCGTCGGGCTTGGAAACGTAGAACTGAACTACCTCTTTACCCGCAACACTACCAGTATTTTTAACTTTTACGGAAAGCTCGTATTCATTTCCCTTTTTGGTTACATTGAAATCGGAATATTCAAACGTCGTATACGACATTCCGTATCCGAATTCATACGATACGTCAACGTCAAACGTAGTATAGTAACGGTATCCTACATATATATCCTCATAGAATATTGCTGTTTCAGAATTACCCGGGAAATATTCCGACGCGGGCGTGGATGTGTAATCAATGGGCCAGGTCGATGCAAGCTTACCGCTGAAATTCTCCTTACCCGTAAGAAGATCTGCAACGGAATTACCTATCTGTTCGCCCGAGAGACCTATATAAACGATAGCATCCGCAAGATCCTTCCAGGACTCAACTTCTATCGGATTACCGGTATTAATAAGAACGATAAGCTTTTTGCCTTGTGCGTGATACTCACGTGAAAGGTTTTCAATTGCTTCACGCTCCGTAAGGTTAAGGTAATAGTCTCCTATGGAGTCCATATGGTCTACACCCTCGCGTGATATACGAGAAACCGTGAATATAGCAATATCACTTTCTGAAGCCGCTTGCCGTGCGATATCTTCCGTAACCTGTACTTCAAGCGGATCGTTCGCAGGATTTATGAGCTGTGAATTAACTACCGCCTCGTGCCGCTTTACACCCTCGTACATTTTCGCAGCCGTTCTGTATACGGATATACCGTCAACTGCGGCAAGACCGTCATAAACGCTGACAAAATCGGAAGCAAATACGTAGCATGCTCCGTATCCGCAATGCTCCGTCACGTATGAAGCATTACCGAACATAGCAACCTTTGTATTATTGAACGGGAGTGTTGCATCGTCGTTTTTAAGCAACACCATACTTTCCGCGCCGACACG
>JAFYMA010000157.1 GCA_017556845.1 Clostridia bacterium
ACTTAATATCGGTCTCATCTTCAAACGTTTCCGCAAACGTAAGATATCCGTTATCCATCTTGGCAACAGCGGCATACGTATCGTGCACATATTTCTTACCAGCCATAACGTGATACGTGCCGTTGATATCAATGTACGTGTATCTGAACGGGGCTTGCTGTGCATCAGCGTCTCTTATTTTTAAGATCGCAGCCTTTGCATCGGACACATTCCCTCCGTTTTCTTTGTATGCATCAAATACAAACGCACCGCAATTGTATATATACAATATGCAGGATATGACCAGAAACACCGTTACGGTTACTGATGATATTTTATATTTCATATTATCTCCGTATCAGAAATTAAAGTATATAAACGGGTTGTACGAGCCCTTTACTATACAGCTTACGGCGAAGATGAACACCGTCATCAGTGCTAAGGGATAAATTACGTTTGCTGCCTTGCTGTTCTTTATTTTTTCGGGAACGTATTTGAATACCGGTATGCAGAACAAAAGCGCGAAAATAAATTCAAATTTATTTTCCGACAGATAGAATACTACCTTATCGCATACAAGTCCGGACGAACCTACGCCGAACATATTCTTCATATACTCAACGGCAAGGGAAAGGCTTTCAGCTCTGAACAGCACCCAACCCATAACAACGAAGAAAAGCGTATATACCACACCGAAACCCTTGAGCTTTTCTGCAAAGTGTGTCAGCTTTTCAAGCGCTATAAGGACGAAATACATAAGTCCCCAGATGATGAACGTCCAGTTTGCCCCGTGCCATACGCCTGTCAAAAACCATACGGCAAACAAATTCAGAACCAGACGGCTCTTCGTTTTCACACGGCTTCCGCCGAGGGGAAAGTAAACGTAATCACGGAACCACGTTCCGAGTGAGATGTGCCATCTTCTCCAGAATTCCGAAACGGAGCGTGACATATACGGATAATCGAAGTTTTCAAGAAAGTGAAAGCCGAACATTCTTCCAAGACCGATAGCCATATCGGAATATCCCGAAAAGTCGTAGAATATCTGGAACGTATAAGCAATAGCGCCTACCCAGGCAAACGATACGCTTCGTTCGTCGGCATTGAACGCTGCATCTGCGACCAGAGCCATAATGTTCGACAAAAGCACCTTTTTGCAAAAACCGATTATAAATCTGCATATACCCTTTGAAAAATCCTCAAACGTCTCCTTACGGCCTTGTATCTGCTCTGCAACGGTCTGATAGCGGACGATGGGGCCCGCTATAAGCTGCGGAAAGAACGATATATACAAAGCGATATTCATAGGATTTTTCTGCACTGCGCCGTCCTTTCTGTATACGTCGATAACGTAGGACATTGCCTGGAACGTGAAAAACGATATACAGATCGGCAGAGCTATGCTCGTGACGGTCACGGGCAAGCCTAATTTACTGAGGTTGTCGAGTGTAAAATTGAGATATTTGAATATGAAAAGTATACCTAAATTCGCAATTACCGACAGAGCAACTATCACCCTGCAAAGCGTATCGTTGCTCCTTTTTTTGTCTATACACAGAGCAAAAAGCCAGTTCAGCATTATAGAGCCGATCATCACGAGAACGAATTTAGGCTCACCCCATGCGTAGAAAAACAAGCTTGCAAGCGTTAAAAGAACGTTCTGAGCCGTTCTGCTCTTACGGCACACGCCGTAATACAGTATAAGCACTATCGGCAAAAAAGCAAATATAAATGTTATACTTGAAAATAACATTTTACCGTTTCTCTTTTCCTCCTATTTTGCATGCATCATTCAGATGCCTTGGAGTATCCCTCTTCAAATGCTTTTATGTTCGTTTCCTTTGTTTTTTCGGGAACTGTTGACAGGATCTTGTCTATCCAGATCTGCTTGTCGATATGCATAAAGCTTGCCGCCATGCCGAGCAGAGCCATGTTTACTGCCTTTGCCAAGCCTGCGTTTTCCGCTATTGACAGTGCGTCTGCGCATATCGTCTTAATTCCCGCATTTGATATTTTTTCGATGATATTGCAGGGATATTCCGCCTTGCCCGATATAACGGGCATCGGATCTATCTTCTGCGTATTCGTTATAAGTATTCCGTCAGGCTTGAGGTACGACATCCAGCGCGCCGCTTCGAGCTGCTCAAAGGATATGAGGATATCTGCCTGTCCCTTTTCGATAACGGGAGAAAATACCTTGTCGCCGTATTTTACGTACGTTACGACGCTGCCGCCTCTTTGCGACATACCGTGTACCTCGCTGACCTTTACGTCATATCCAAGGTCAGTAAATACCGCGCCCATTATTTTTGACGACAGAAGTGTGCCCTGACCGCCGACACCTACGATAAGTATGCTTTTAACCATTGTATTTTCCTCCTTATCTTTCTATTGCGCCGAGCTTGCATGCGTACGTGCAAACTCCGCAGCCCAGACATTGATTGGAATCAATAAACGCACGGTTCTTTCCGTTTTCGTCCTTCTTGACCGATATAGCGGGACAGCCGCAGTTAAGACACATCTTACAGCCTATGCACTTGTCGCTCACCTTAAGAGGCGCCGGATGCTTTATGCCCTTCAAAAGAGCGCACGGACGGCGTGAAATAATGAGTGATACCTCGCCGCACTCCATTTCCTCTTTAACTACCTTACGAACGTTTTCAACGTCGAACGGATCTACCACGGTTATTCTGTTTATACCGATCGCTCTGCCCAGAGCCTCAATATCGACAGCCGTCGTCACGTCGCCCCTTATCGTTTTACCGTTGGCGGGGTTGTTCTGGTGGCCCGTCATACCCGTGATGGAGTTGTCAAGCACTACCACCGTTGAAAAGCCCTTGTTATATACTATATCAATAAGTCCCGTAATACCCGAATGGATAAACGTAGAGTCGCCTATTACCGCAAGAGAATTCTTGCTTTCTATGCCGAGCGCCTTGTTGTAGCCGTGAAGAGCCGACACGGACGCACCCATACAGATGCAGGCGTCAACACCCGACAACGGAGCTGAAGCGCCGAGAGTATAGCAGCCGATATCGCCGCTGACGTACGGTGAGAACTGCTTTATTGCGTAATAGAAGCCTCTGTGAGGACAGCCTGCGCAAAGCACGGGAGGACGTGCGGGTATCTGCTCGGGATACTCGATGCACTGATCGTGCGTACCGTCAACTGCCGCCTTTACCGTCGCCTGTGAAAACTCGCCGAGCATTGAGAATATCTGTTTACCTACGACCTTTATACCGTTTTTCAGGCAATGATCCTCAATCACGCTGTCAAGCTCCTCAACCACGTAAAGCTCGTCCACATGCGATGCAAAATCCTTTATAATATTTACGGGCAGGGGGTTGACCATACCCAATTTAAGATAGCTTGCATCCTCGCCGAACGCTTCTCTTGCGTAATTGTACGTCGTACCTGCGCAGATGAAGCCTCTTTTTTTGCTGTAATATTCGATTTTGTTTATTTCGCAGCCTTCTGCCCACTGCGCAAGCTCTGCCATACGCTTTTCAACGTGTACGTGGCGGGGACGCGCCATTGCAGGCATCATTACGTTTTTCATTACGTCCTTTTCGTACTTTACCGTTTCTCTTTCTTCTCTTTGGCCAAGCTCTACCAACGAGCGAGAGTGAGATATTCTCGTTGAAAGACGCAAAAGCACGGGCGTATCGTATTTTTCCGAAAGCTCGTAAGCCAGCTTTGTGAACTGCGTGCATTCCTCGGAGTCCGACGGCTCAAGCATAGGCACCTTTGCGCCTATTGCGTGGTGGCGTGAATCCTGCTCGTTCTGAGATGAATGCATTCCGGGGTCGTCTGCCACAGCGCACACAAATCCACCCTTTACGCCTATGTACGACATCGTGTAAAGCGGATCGGCAGCTACGTTAAGTCCAACGTGCTTCATAGCGCAGAAGCTGCGTACGCCCGCGATGCTTGCACCTGATGCAACCTCGAAGGCTACCTTTTCATTGGGCGCCCAGTCGCATTATATCTCCTCGTATTTCGCCACGTTTTCCGTGATCTCGGTGCTTGGTGTTCCGGGGTATGAGGAAACTATCTTAACGCCTGCCTCGTACAGACCGCGCGCAACAGCTTCGTTACCCAAAAGCAGTTTTTTCATATCGTTCAATTCCTTCACTTTAAAATTTCTTTTATATTTGCTTCGCTTAGAATATGTATTACGTAATCGGGCTTATGAGAATTCAAAAGCTCCGTATTTACCGTGTGATCCCACATTTTCTGCATATACACGCAGGAAAAATCGTCGCACAGGAATTTCATTAGTCCCGTTGAAAACGAATCCCTTACGAAAAGACACGTGGGAAAAGAGCCGTTTTGTGTATGAACGGTGTATTCGTCCCTTATATGCGAGCCCTGAATGGCGTACGGACGCACCTTATCGTAAAGCGGATTGCCATCGAATTTCGGGCTGAGAAAATACGCCTTTTCCGAATACTCATCCTTGCCCTCGTCAATAAAGTTCCCCGCAATGCACAAATGCTCCTCAATGACGAAATCATTCAGCGTGTGCGTCGGTATTTCAGATCTTTGCTCCTTTATTATACCGTGAATGACCTCGTACGCCTTGAATGCGGCGTATTCCGTCCAGTGAGTATCTGTCTGATATACAAGCGGATAGCCGTCATCTTTGGCGTTTATCAGCGTATCTGTAAGATCGACTATGCAAACGCCGGTGTCGCTCATAGCGCGCATAAGCTGTACTCTCGGCGTCATTACAGACGTATCAACACCGTGCGGAGCGTACTCGCCGTATATGCTCTGCGGTGTCGGCACTATGGCAACTATCAGCCTGCCGCCCGCATTTTTGACCTGCTCATCTCTTTCAATAAGCCGTTTTTTAAGATAATTTACGGTGTTTTCGCTCAAGGCTCCGTTCGGTTCGTACGCATCAAGATGGCTTTTCAAGAAAAGCTGTGAATTGCCGCCTGCGTAAAAATCAACGCTCTGCGCCTTTGACGGCGGTCTTACCGTCACCTTTTCCTCTTCGCCGTTGCAGATCACCGTATATTCAATATCTCTGTTTTTTTCGGCATCGACCGTGATGAAAAACACGCCGTTTCTGCTCTGTGCTGTAAATTCCCTGCCGCCGCCGACGGCGCTGACGGTTGATCCGTCAGTGCACATACCGCCTATTACGGCGCTTTTTTCGTCAACTGCATATACGCCGTTTATCCTGACGTACCCTTTCCCGTTTTCGCTCGGTTCCGGTGTACTTTCCTCGGATAATTCCGTATACTGCACCGTATATACCGTATCTGATACAACGGTATTGACATCACACGAGCAAAGGCACGTTAAAAGCATAACGCACGCAAGCAGTATTGACGGATATCTCATCTTATTTTGCGTTTCTCAGATCGACTACTCTTTTCGCCTTGCCGACGAAGCGTTCAATGCTCTTCGGCTCTGCTAAAGTTACCTTTATTTCAATACCGAGTATCGCCTTTATCTTATCGTGTATCTTCTTCTGAAGAGCCTCAAGCTCGCCGTAGCGTGCAAGCAGATTGCCGTCTGCAAGCTCGACCTTTACCTCAAGGCTGTCCGAATATCCCTCTCTGCGTACGATAAGCTGGTAGTGGGGGGATATGTGATCTATGCCGATAAGGGCGCTTTCCACCTGTGTCGGAAATACGTTTACGCCTCTTATCTTGAGCATATCGTCGCTTCTGCCGATTATCTTGCTCATTCTTGCCGACGTTCTTCCGCACAGACAAGGCTCGTAATTGATATTCGTCAGATCCTTCGTTCTGTAACGGAGCATCGGTATACCGTGCTTTGTAAGGTTCGTTATTACGAGCTCACCCGTTGAGCCCTTGGGAAGCACCTGTCCTGTCACAGGGTCGATTATCTCGCACAGAAAATGGTCCTCGCATATATGCAGACCGCTTCTGTATATACATTCGCCCGACATACCCGGCCCGTTAAGCTCGCTTAAGCCGTAGTTGTCCGTTGCGAAAAATCCGTTGCCCCATTTTTGCTCTATCTCGTTACGCATTGCGACAGTCGAGCCCTCGCTTCCGAGCAGACCGAGCTTCAATTTATATCTGTCAAGCGGAAATTCATTTGACATTTCGTGCGCCGCCTCGGCAAGATACATACAGTACGAAGGCGTTGCAACTATCGTATCAGTACCGAAATCACGCATAAACTTAAGCTGCTTTTCGGTGTTGCCCGATGATGTGGGAATGACCGTTGCGCCTATTCTTTCAAGTCCGTAGTGAAGACCGAGCGCACCTGTGAACATACCGTAGCCGAAGCATATCTGAACCATGCTCTCCTCTGTTGCGCCTGCTGCAACGACAAGCCTTGCAACCTGCTCTGACCAGTTATCAAGGTCTTCTCTCGTGTAGCCGACGACGGTGGGATTGCCCGTCGTTCCCGACGAGGCGTGAAGGCGTACTATGTCCTTCATCGGCGCGCCGAACATACCGAAGGGATAATTGTCACGCAGATCGGTCTTGTTCGTAAAGGGAA
>JAFYMA010000158.1 GCA_017556845.1 Clostridia bacterium
ACCGCCGCGTGACGAAAATCTCCCCCTGCTGCGCAGCAGGGGGAGATAAAAGAACCTATTCAATTTGTAAATTCTTTTGTTTTTTAGTCTGTCTACTTGACAGGGGGCACATTACTTCTCTGCCGATACGTATTTTTACGGTCTTTTGTTTTTGAAATACTGATAATAATTACATCTTATCATTCCGTTGTAAAGACGGCGGACGCTGTCTGCCCGTCTGCCGTACAGACGCTGAAAATCCTCACACGAGGATATTACGTATATTTGCCACTGTCCGAGGCTCTGCCAGGATTTGCCCATATTGCGATACAATTCATACACCTGCTGCTCGCTCATAAGCCGTTCGCCGTACGGCGGATTGCACACTACCGTACCGCGTCTACCATACGTTTCGATAGTCAATGCATCACGGCAAAATACCTTTATATGCTTTTCCATACCCGCCCTTTTTACGTTATCCTGCGTGATCTTCACACATTCAGGCGATATATCGGAGGCATACGCTTCAAACACGGAATCCTTTATAATTTTATCGTTTGCTTCCTCAACTGCACGGTACCACGCCTTTTTTTCTATAAAGGGAAATGATTCCGATGCAAACGTGCGGTTAAGTCCCGGTGCGGTATTTGTCATCAACATTGCCGCTTCGATAGCGATAGTGCCCGAGCCGCAAAACGGATCCCACAAAAGAACGTCCTGCCTTGCGTGTGCCAGCTTTACAAGTGCGGCGGAAAGCGTTTCCCTTATCGGAGCTTCGTTTGATACAGGTCTGTACCCTCTTTTATGTAACGGTGTGCCTGAGGTGTCTATCATTATGAACGTTCTGTCCTTGAGCATAAAAAATTCTATCTGATATTTTACGCCCGTCTCCTCAAAATGCGATATTCCGTATACGCTTCTAAGCCTTTCAACGCAGGCTTTTTTTATTATGCTCTGGCAGTCGGGGATAGAATAAAGCGTTGACTTTATACTGTGTCCCTTTACGGGAAAGGCGTCGTTTTTGCCGACGAAGTCCTCAAGCGGCAGCTCTCTTACCCCGTCAAAAAGCTGTGTGAACGTCTTTGCTTCAAACTCACCGAGCAGTATAAGAAGCCTTTGCGCGTAACGCAGATTGATGTTTATACGGGGAATATCGGACACGTCGCCTTCAAATATTACCCTGCCGTCAAGCGTTTCAAGCCTCTTTAATCCGAGCGCGTCAATTTCCTCATTGACGAGTCTTTCTATGCCGAACAGGCACGTTGCAACGAATTTCATTATTCGACGGGATACGCTATCGTCGTCATAAGAGCCATTTCCACCTCAGACGTATCAAGGCGGCTGTACTGCACGACGATATTCACGTTTGACTCAACGAGTGCGGCGTACGGTGTGTCGCGGGGGATCATCTCGCCGTTATCATTCTTCAGTCTGTCCATTCTTATATGGTGCGTTCTGCCCGCAGAGCAGAATGACGAAAAGCTCTTTATCGGATCTCTGTCCTCAAAGAAAAGAGTGAGCTTTATTTCCGCATCGGTATTTGTCGTATTGATAACGCATATAGCCTCGTGGCTGACGCTTTCGTTCTTTGATACCGAATTTAAAAAGCAATCGGGGATAAGCCACGTTTTTTTACCGTAATTCATAATTTTTATCTCCTTGAAGTATTGTTCTTGATCTATATCTACCTTTTCGATGTTTTCACAGCACGCTCCCATAAATACCTTGGCACACGTGTCAAAGTTATTAGGCACGTCGCTGACAAAATATCTTATCGTACCGCTTTTGCCGCCGTCATTCGTCATACCGCCTCTTTGAAGATATCCGCACAGAGCATCCGATGCCTCAGAGCCTGAGTCAACGAGCTTTATATCGGGATAAAGCTCGTTTATCCTATCCTTCAAAAGCGGAAAATGCGTACAGCCGAGTATCACCGTATCGACCTTGCTTTCGTCAAGATAAGACATATAATGCTTTATGGCGTTCGGCGTTATATCCGTATTTATAAGATCGTTTTCAACTATCGGAACGAGCAGAGGACACGCAACGGAATAAACTTTAATATTTTTTGATACTTCCTTTATGCGTTTTTCAAACACTCCGCTTTTCACGGTCGCACCCGTACCCATAACGCCGATCTTTCCGTCAGTTAACTGAACGGCCTTTTCAACAGCACTGTCGATTATTCCGAATATCGGAACGGGGCAGGTCTTTTTCAGATCGTTCAGAGCTATCGCCGATACGGTGCCGCAGGCGGCAAGTATTGCCTTTACGTTATGCTTTAAAAGCAGTCTTACGTCGCCCATAGCGTACTGCGTTATTTTTTCCTCGCTTCTCGTACCGTACGGCGTTCTGCCCGTATCTCCGAAGTAAACGAGATCCTCGTGCGGCATAAGCGCTCTTAACGCTCTTAATGCACACAAGCCGCCAAGACCGCTGTCAAAAACTCCGATAGGTCTGTTATCGCTCATATCGGCTTCCTTTCTTATTCAAGAGCAAGACGTACAAGCTCGTCTATGATTTCGGGCGTAGTCATACCCATATCGTTCATAAGAGTCGGATACATTGATATATTCGTAAAGCCGGGCAGGGTGTTTATCTCATTGAATACGATATTTCCGTTATCCTGAACGAAAAAGTCTACCCTTGAAAGCCCTCTGCAGCCAAGCGCTCTGAACACGCGCACAGCGTATTCCCTTACCCTTTTCGATATATCGTCGGGTATTCTTGCCGGTATATAGTACGATGCCGTATCGTTTTTATATTTCGTATCGTAATCGTAAAATTCAGCGCCGGGGTTTATTTCTCCGCACACCGAGGCTGTCGGCTCGTCGTTTCCGCATACGGCGACCTCTATTTCCTTTGCCTTTATGTATTCCTCAACGAGAACCTCTCCGCCTATTTTAACGGCTCCGTGCAACGCTGAAATAAGCTCTCGCTCGTCATCTGCCTTATACGCACCGACCGACGAGCCTGCCGAAACGGGCTTTACGAACACGGGGTATTCAAATGCGGAATTTATCTCGCTTATAACGAGCGGCAGATGATTTTCTATTCTGCGGCGCTTTAAGTGCACGTATCTTGCAACGGGCACGTTCCAGTTTTCCGCAACGAGCTTTGTAAGATATTTATTCATTGATGCGGCAGAGGCGGTAACGCCGCAGCCCACATATTTTATACCGCACATATCGAAAAGTCCCTGGAGCTTTCCGTCCTCGCAATATTCCCCGTGCATTACGGGAAATACGACGTCACACGGTACCTTTTCGCCGTTTTCGGTGAAAAATCCTCCGCCGTCAAGTCTTACGCACAGCTTCTGCACGCTTTGAGTCTGCCAGGTATCGTTTTTTATACATTCGTCGCTTCCCGAATACAGATAAAATACTCCGCTTCTGGTAACGCCTATCTTTGAAAGGTTGTATTTTTCCGTATCTACGGCTTTGATTACGTTGTATGCACTGAGAAGCGATACCTCGTATTCCGAGGAGCTTCCCCCGAACATAATACACAAATTGATCTTTTTCAAAGCATTCATCTCTCATTCAACAGCGCTACACGGTCACATCCGTTCATATCGCGCCTTATTTCGCAGAGCAGTCCGAAGGAGCTTGCAAGAGCACGCATTTTTTCTCCCTCGTCATACCCTATTTCAAATATTATATTCACCTTATCATTAAAATGACCTGTGGAATATTCAATAATTTTTTTATAAAAATCCATTCCGTCCTCACCGCCGTCAAGAGCTATGATCGGCTCACGCAGAACGGTTTTGGAAAGCGTCGGTATATCGCCCGACGGTATATACGGCGGATTTGACAGTATGACGTCAAATTTGCCGAGCGTATCCCAGAAGGCTTTTTTCATAACGTCAAAGTGAGAAATACTGCACCTTTTTTCAACGCCGAACCGTTCTGAATTTATTCCGCTTACCTTAAGCGCCTTTGGCGATATATCAAGAAGCGCACCGAAAAGACCGTCGTTTTCGCATAAAAGAGTTATTCCGATACAGCCGCTTCCGCAGCAAATGTCGGCAAAGGTGCTTTTGTTCTTCAAGACGTCAAGCGATAATTCAACAAGACATTCCGTATCGTATCTCGGTATCAAAACGCCGTCCTCGACGTAAAAATCCCTATTGAAAAACGGTGCTTTTTTCAGTATATACTGCAAAGGCTCACCGCTTTTCAAGCACGTGAGCCCGTGCATTATGCACTCGTACCGATCGTCCTCAAGCTCTGTGTGCAGGCGCATAAGAAGCCCTGCACGGTCAGTATTCAGAACATGGCATATTATCTCGTCACATTCGTACCGTATATCTCTGTTTTCTGCTCTTATATCAGCTATTTTCACTTTGTGAGCTTTCCTCTGACTGTTCAGCCTTTTCCTTTTCCGCCTGCTCCTTTTCCGCCTGCTCCTTTTCCGCCTGTTCCTTTGCAAATTCGGGAAAATCGTCGGGCAGTACGGTCTTCAACGCCGCTATTGCACATTCTATCTGCTTTTCGTCAGGCTCCTTCGTCGTAAGACGCTGTACCCACAAGCCGGGCGCTGAGATCGCCTTCGTTATGAAATTCGGGTGCTTGCCCGCAAGCATTATCACCTCAAAGCCGACGCCGACGGAAAGCGGCAGAAGCAACAGCTTAAGTCCCACTCTGAGCAGCTTATTGTCCCACGGCAGAAACAGACCGATTATAATGCTTATAAGTATCATAAAGAACATAAAGCTCGTTCCGCATCTGGGGTGGAAGCGTGATTGCTTTTTCACGTTTTCGACCGTCATTTCAAGTCCCTTTTCGTAGCAGAATATGCTTTTATGCTCTGCCCCGTGGTATTGGAACGTACGCTTTATATCGGGCATAAGGGAAACGAGAGCCATATATATAAGGAATATCGCAATTTTAAGCAAGCCCTCGATAACGCTGCCTGCATAGCTGCTTATATTTCCAAAACCGAGCTTTGCCCCTATCCAGTCAATACCCGATATGCTTGCCGTAGGAAGCACCGTGAAGAGCAACACGGCGAGCAAAACGCCGAGTATCGTGCTCAGGACCATAACGAACGTCATTATGCCCTTGCCGAACTTCTTCATCAGCCATTTTTCAAACTTCGTCATCTCCTCTTCCTCGTCAAGTCCGAGAGCCTGCGTTGATGCGCTCAGCGTTCTGAACGAGAGGACCATGGATTCAACGAAATTGATGATACCTCTTAAAAACGGGATATTGAGCGCCTTGTACTTTTTACGCACGGATACGTATTTATCCCTCGTTATCTTGATGCTTTCATCGGGCATACGGGATGCTATTGCCATATCATCGCCGTTTTTCATCATTATTCCCTCGATGACTGCCTGACCGCCGACCTTACCGAGACGGCACGAAACAAATTCGTCTTTATTCTTTTCTTTATTTTTTATCTTTTCTTTTTTTGCCATTTATCTGACCTATCCAAAATATTTACCTTACGGTATTTCCATATATTCTACCGCATTATTATGTATATTTTTATACAGTTTTTATTAAATTATAGCTTTAATGCACCTAAAGGACGCACCTTTAACACCTTGCACGCACCGAGTCCGAAGATGCTGTCGATAAATTCCGTATAAGCCTGAGTTTTTTCCTTAGGCAAGAATATCTGCACTGTGCCTGCAAAGCCGCCGCCGTGTACTCTTGCGGAGAATTTTTCACCGCACAAAAATCTTCTTGTAAGACAAAGGGCAAGAGCTACGCCCTGCTCTGAGGAATTGCCGCACGCATACACGTTCTGAAGGTACTTTTCACTTGAATTGCACGAGTCGTTCTCACAGTCAAGGAACGTGTCCATATCGTTATTTTCAAGAGCCGTTTTCATCTTCTTCACACGGGCACATTCATCGTAAAAGTGGATCGCACGGAGAACGGCTCTGTCGCCGCATTTTTCACGGATGGCGGGAATATTTTTGAAAAATTCGTTCTCGTCTGCGTTTATCAAAACGTCAGAGCCCAAAAACGATGCAACCGACTTCATTTCCTTAGGCATAGCACCGTATTCATCATCAAGTCCCGCGTGGCTTCCGAACGTATTTACAATGCACATATCGTATCCGAATTTATCGGGTGCAAAATCAATTTTTTCTATGACGGGCGGAGTCGTTTTGAAATCTATATAGACAAATCCGCCGTTTGCGCATGCGACCTGATCCATAAGTCCGCAGGGCTTGCCGTAAAACTCGTTTTCGGCGTACTGTGCGATCATCGCGATCTCTGTTGTTGACACCTCGCCGCCGTTATAAAAGTGGCTCAGGATATTTCCTATCATATCCTCGAACGCCGCAGAGGACGAAAGGCCCGAGCCCTTTGCAACGCTTGACGTCGTATACGCGCAAAAGCCGCCTATTTCAAAGCCCTTTTTGGCAAAGCCGTCGCACACGCCTCTTATGAGTGAAAGCGACGTGCCTTTCTCGCTATCTGACGGGGTAAGAGCTGATATATCGCACACGTCCTCGTCAAAGCCCTCGCTTTTTACTCTTATTACACCGCCTTCAGTTTTGCTTGCTACGGCGATTATATCAACGCTGACGGATGCGGCAAGCACGCAGCCTTTATTATGGTCGGTATGATTGCCGAGTATCTCGCTTCTGCCCGACACGGAAAAAAGCTCGCAATCCTTTTCGCCGTACAGCTGCAAAAAGTCGGCTATCGCCTGAGAATAACGCCTTTTAGCCTCTGATATATCTGAATAAAGCTGTGAAAAGCGTTTATCGTAAGCGCCGTTTTCAACGGCATTCAAAAGCTCTGATGTTAACATATAAATTCCTTTCCGAGTACGGCGTAATAATTACGCCGAGTGTATCATATTAATTTAAAAAAGGGAGTTTGCTTATGAAGATCACCGAACAGACCGATGCACACACATTTGAAGCAAACGGCGTAAAATGTCTTGTCAAGGTAATATATCCTATCGTATCCGGCACAAGAGGCTCTGAAAGCATCAACGCGTTTTTCAGCGAATGTAAGCAGAAATTTATTGACTTTGCGGAGAAAAACGCACTGTATGACGGTGAGATATTCACCCTTTGCATCTGCGTTAAATACTGTGACGATAAAATACTGAGCGTTCTTTTCGAGAGAAAACGCAAAACGGGCAGGGCCGTTCGGCACGGCGCTTGCCTTTCCGCAACTGCCGATCTTGAAAGCGGAAGGCTTTTGCCGCTTTTATCGCTTAACGGCGGTCTTTACGGTAAGACTGCACAGATACGCACTCAAGTGAGAAAATGCGGAATAAGGATACCGTTTTCCGCCCTGAAGCGTCAGTTTTTCGTAACGGCTGAAGGTATCACGGTATATGACGGTGACAAAAGCTGTCTGCTCGATATTTAAAATTCGGTATCGGTCATACCTATTTTTTTCATAAAGGCTGTAAAATAGTCGGGCAATTCCGACGAAAAGGACATAAATTCGTGTGTTTTCGGGTGAACGAAGCCGAGAGCCATTGCGTGCAGGCACTGACCGCACAGAATATCCTCGTTTGATATTTCTATCTTCGTTCTTCCGCCGCCGTACAGCACGTCGCCTGCAAGCGGGTGGCCTATTGACGATGAATGTACTCTTATCTGGTGCGTTCTGCCCGTTTCAAGACGGTACTCAACATACGAAAATCCGCCGTATTCGCAAAGCACGTTGTAATGCGTTACGGCGTTTTTTGAGTTTTTCTGCGTTACCGCCATCTTTTTTCTGTCCTTGGGGTGTCTGCCGATGGGCTTGTCGACGGTGCCCTTTCTTTCCTTGAACATGCCTACGGCTATCGCACGGTAGCGCCGTTCAAAGCTATGGGCTTTTATCTGCTCGGCAAGGGCTAAATGCGCCTCGTCCGTCTTTGCTATCATTAACAGACCGCTTGTATCCTTGTCTATTCTGTGAACTATACCCGGTCGCACTACGCCGTTTATTGACGAAAGTCTTCCCTGCATTTTATAAAGCAATGCGGAAACGAGCGTGCCGGAATAATTGCCGGGGGCCGGGTGTACTACCATTCCCTTGGGCTTATTTACGACGGCGAGCTGATCGTCCTCATACACGATGTCTATCGGTATGTCCTCAGGCTCTACCGTATCCTCTTTCGCCCGAGGCTCGTTAAGCACCACCGTATCGCCGATCTTCAAGGCGTATTTTTTATCCTTTTTTTCACCGTTTACGGTTATACAGCCCTCGTCTATGAGCTTTACCGCGCCCGAACGGGTGATGCCGAAAAGCTCACTGCACGCACTGTCAAGCCGTGATGAGTGAAACGATCCGTCAATTACCGCCGTCTTCATTTTCTTCTTTCACGTCGGTATTTTTCGGCTTATCCTTGAATACCGTTTTATCAAAAAACATAACGTATATTATCATAAGAGCACAGCCGACCGTTATGAACGCATCAGCGACGTTGAACACGGGAAAGTCCGTCCAGAAGCCGAACTGAATAAAGTCAACGACGTAGCCGAGTGCTATGCGGTCTATCATATTTCCGATACCGCCGCACACTATCATACTAAGGCAGATGCAGAACATTCTCTGCCCCTTGGAGTAATACAAAAGCACGAAAAGCAGAAGGATTATCGCAACTGACGATACAGTCATAAACACCCATCTGTGATCTGCAAGCATTCCCCACGCTGCTCCTCTGTTTTCAACGTATGTAAAGTTGAAAACGTACGGTATTATTTTGAATACGCCGTCCTTCGGCAGATGCTTCAAAACGAGTATCTTGCTTATCTGGTCGAGCAAAACGCCCAAAAAGGCAACGCCTGCCCATATTGCAAACATGGGCAACCGTGCCTTTATATCTGATTTTTTCAAAATGCTGTTCAAGGCTATCAATTCCTTTGATATTATTTATTCTTCCGTATCTTCGCTTTGGAAGCTGTTGTTTATCTCTTTTATTGCGTCCTTTACGCTTCTGCCCTTGAATTTGGCGTTATGCGTTTTTTTAATGACGGGCTTTTGCTTTTTTTCATCGCTCTGTATCGGTGGTGTCTGAGATTTCGGCTCGTTTTCCTGAACGGTAAGCTCGTCCTTTACGTCCGAAAGAACGGTCTGCAAAAGCACCTTTGCATATTCAGACGCCTTTTCGTACGGTGCTTCGGGCACCTGTGACTGTGCCTGCATTATTCCCTTGCTGTACGTATCTATAATATCCCGCCTTAACGTATTTGCAAGCTGCTTTAACCGCAAAAGCTCCGTTGCGTGCTGTGAGACGAGAAGCTTGAAGCGCGATAGCTCCTCGTTCGTTTTTTTCTTTGCCGTGCTGTAAAAAAGGTCTGCCTGCTTTTCGGCGTCCGACACTATCATTTCAGCCTGCGCCCGCGCCTTTTCCACCGTTTCGCTCGCCTTTATTCTTTCCATTTCCTGCGGCGATACGGCACTTTGAAGCGCCGCCTTCAGCTTTTCGTTAAGCTCAAGATTTTCGCTGTATATAAGCTCGTATTTCTGACAAAGAAAGTCTATATATTCGTCTACCTCGTCGGTATTGTATCCGCGCATTGCACGGGAAAAGCTTCTTTTTTCTATTTCCTTAGGTGAATGCATATTCC
>JAFYMA010000159.1 GCA_017556845.1 Clostridia bacterium
GGCGGAATTTTTACCGATTGCGACGTAAAGCTGTTTACTTCAAAAAGCGATTACAGTTTAAAAACGTGTGAAAACTGTAACCGGTGCGAAAACGCATGCCCGTTTTCTTTGAGCGGCGAATGCTTATCCGGAATAACTCAGTGCAAAGGCGAATTACCTGCGCTAAACGCTGATCTTATGCGAAAATACAAAAGCATCTGGGGATGCGATATATGCCAGCTTGTTTGCCCGCATACAGAAAAGCTATTGAGATCGGGAATAAAAACTGAAATTGATTTTTTTAAAAATGATACGATAGAGTATCTTAACGCAGAGCTTCTGTCGGAAATGAATAATGAGGATTTCAAGCAAAGAGCTTTTTCATGGAGAGGCAGAAAAATATTGCAAAGAAATATTGACATATGCAAAAAAGACTGAAGAATATATATCGGAATTGGCTGATTTTCCGCATAAGAAGAAAAGAGTATCAGATAGAATACGCAAAGAAAAAATGTTTACAAATGCAGCTTAAAGCGGACAGACTTACAAACGCGGAAAACGATTCGAATGTTAAACGATCGACAGCAAAGCTTCGCATGCTGTCATATGAAGAGTATGACCGCAATTCGACGCAAGAAAAAATCAATTATGCATACAACCGACTCGAACACAGTGCGGCTGTAAGGCTTTCACGCGCATTTTTTTCATTCACAAGAAAATACCGTATTTTCTCAAGTGTTATTGCGTACGCATCCGTCGTGTTTGCCGCAGTTCAGACGGGGACGGCGTTTGTATTTTCATCTGCATTTCTGATAATAAGCGCGCCCGTTGTTTTGCTGTTTTCTTTGTTTTTTGCCGTGCCTTTGCATATAAGAAGTAAAAGGTATGCAGATCTCATTGAAAGAAGCGTCTCATCGGTATATATTTTTGTTGCCGACGGTATAACGCTCAGACAGCTACAAGACTCATACGCATACATGTTTATAAAAGATACGTCAAGACACAGCGTTTGTCTTGTTACCTTTCGTTCTTTAAAGGAGCGTTTTTTCGGTGTAAAGCAGATAGATGACGGTATCTATTTATGCTCAAAGGGCTTTATTAATTTTTACAAGCGACGCAGTAAACATGCAGACGTTGAAGGGACAATACTGATCTGACAAGAAAGGAATAAACCGACATGGTTCAGCTTATATTATCGCCGTCAGGCTGGGGAAAGACGACGTTTATTTACAACTCAATAAAGCGCGACGTTTCCGATGGTAAAAAGGTTATGCTTATCGTTCCCGATCAGGAAGCGGTCAGTGCCGAGGCATCGTGTGCCGATATCACAAGCGACATCGCATCGACCGAATTATACGTTTGCAGCTTTTCACGCCTTTGCAATGATGCATTCAGAAAGTACGGCGGCATTGCGTACAATTATACAGATAAAACAACTGGGCGGTTGCTTCTTTATACGGCTTCTCGCTCAATTTCGGAATACCTTAAGGTGTATTCCGGCATTGCCGCTGCTGACAGTTCGATCATATCAAGCATTTTTTCCACGATCAGCGAGTTTAAGCGCAGCGGAATAAGCGCCGATGAGCTATATAAGGCTTCTCAGTCCATTACAGACGATAATTCAAGACTTAAAGACAAGCTTTCGGATATAGCGCTTATATACGATGCGTATAATTCCAATCTCGGTTCCGCTTTGAGCGATCCGTCTGACGATATGACAAAGCTTATTTCACTGTTGGATCAGCACGATATGTTCGGGAAATATGACAGTATATATGTTGATTCATTTTACTTTTTCACGTCGATGCAGTACAAGGTGATAGAGCATATTTTCAGACACTGCGATAACGTTGTCATTTCTGTTTGCACTTCGTCCGGAAAGGCCGATACGGGCTTTTCTTTAAGTACGTCAGAATATACAAAAAATAAGCTTATAGCGATTTCTGACGATAACGGCGTTTGCCTTACGGTAACAGATCTTGATACCCCCGTGCGATTTAAAAACGATGCTTTAAAGCATCTTGAATACAGCTTGAGGTGTGACGGGCAGGAAACGGAAAGCCTTGAAAATGAGGTAAAGACAGTATCTTGTAATACACCGTTTGACGAAGCTGAATACGTTGCGGTTCAGATATGCAGAAAAATACGAAACGATAATAAAAGATACAGGGATTTTGCCATAGCTGTCGGAAATACTGACGAATGGAAAGGGATCATAGACGCAGTATTTGAAAAATTCAATATACCGTTTTTCCTTTCGTCTCGTACGGATATTATGCAAAAACCGTTTATAAAGCTTATATTTTCCGCATTGAACGTGCATAATTCGGGATTTTACCGCGAAGACGTTATATCATATATAAAAACAGGTCTTACAGGACTGTCGTATAAAGACGCCGATCTCTTTCAAGCATACGTTAAGCGCTGGGGAATAACCGGAAAACGCTTTTATTCTGAAAGCTGGGAAATGAATCCATACGGATATTCAGCACGCTTCACCGATAACGAAAGGCAGATGCTTGAGCGCGTCAATCGTATAAAGGATTACGTTATTATACCGTTATACGATCTTACCTGCGCACTTTCTCAAGATGGACTAACGTGCAGAAAAATATCGGAGCTTATATACGATCTTCTTTTAAAAATAGATGTAAAAAAGCAGCTTGAGGCCGAAATATTATCGTGTGATGATGAGAGCGAAAAATCAGAGCTGTATCAAATATGGCGGTTGTTTTTCAAGGCTTGTGAAGACCTTTCCTCTATCTGCGGAGATAACGCGGTAAGCGTTACGGAATATGTGGCTCTCTTAACTATGGTATTATCTGAAATAGATATAGGCAAGATACCCACCTCACAGGATCAGGTGGTAATAGGCGAGATAGGACGGCTCAGAACAGAAAATCCGGACTGCGTCTTTATTCTTGGAGTAAATGAGGGAGATATTCCGTCCAAGGTCTCATCACCGACCGTATTTTCATTTTCAGATATAAAAGAGCTTGTTTGTCACGGAATTTCACTTGAAAACGACGGTGAAATGTATATGCGTACCAGCTTTGAATTTTATAAAACAGCAACCAGCTCAAGGGAAAACGTATACATAACACGGTGCAAAAGAGACACCGGTAACACGCAAAAAAGCCCTTCTCCGTTTTTTACAAAGATCGAAAAGCTTTTTCCGAATGGAAAGGAAAGCTATGAAGGCATGCAGGCTGATGACGCTTACACACGTGCCTGTGCAGTTGATCTGTACGGCAGAATTTTGCCTGCAGATCAGATCGAAGCAATAAAAAAGCATCTGTCCGAAGATCCTTATACAGAGCATATGACGATAAAATACGATAGAGTACAACACCTTTCAGAAAGTGCCGCAAGGGAGCTTTACGCAGGTGATCTTAAGCTGTCGCAGTCAAAAATAGGAGAATTCAAGCGTTGTAAATTCAAATATTACTGTAATTATGTGCTGGGGCTTAAGAATGATAACGAAATAGATATCGAATCAAACGATCTCGGAACGTACGTTCACTATATTCTTCAAAGGCTTATGGAACTGTATATCGGCGGTGAAATATCAGAAGATATAAGCTACGAGCTTTTATGTGAGTACGTACATACATTTACAGAAGAATTTACGAAGGCGTATCTTAACGCCGATCTTTCAAAAAGCGGTTACAGCCGCATACGCTCACTTTTTAAAAGAATAGAAAAGCGTGCAGTAAAATCTGCACAAAATCTTTTGTGTGAGCTTTCCGCAACTCAATTCAAGCCCGTAAAGCTTGAATATCATATTTCTGATAACAGCGAAACAAAAGCCCTTCACATTCCGCTTTCTGACGGAACACACGCTATCCTCGGAGGGATTGCAGACAGAATAGACACGTTTGAATCCGAGGGAGCTACATACGTAAAGATCGTTGATTACAAGACTTCTAAGGTTTCGTTTTCTCTTGAAGATCTTCAGCAATGCGAGAATATACAGCTTTTCGTATATATGATAAGCATTTGTAAATCGGATGGCTACGGATTTGGCAAAAGCGTTAAGCCTGCGGCAGTTTTCTATGTAAATACTATGCCTGCTATCGCAGATCACAGTAAAAGCGTTACGCTTCAGCAGGCAAATGACGATGCCCAAGCGAGCATAACGAGAAGCGGGGCGGTCCTTTCAGATGAAAAGATTAAAACTGCCGTTCTCGGCGACGGTACGGTATTTAAAGCCGCCGTCGGAAAGCAAGTGACTTTTATAACAGATGAAGAATTTCAAAAAGCATTTGCATTACTGCAATCATCACTTGGCGAGCTTGCCGATACGATGAAAAGCGGAAAAGCGGAAGCGTCGCCCAAAATGATGTCAAACAACAAGATCGCTTGTGAATATTGTGAGTATAAAGCGATTTGCAGATACGAAAGCACGACGGTGGAAGAAGATGAGTAATGAAAAAAAATGGACTGACGGTCAATTAAACGCGATAACTCACACAGGAAGTGATCTTATCGTCGCGGCAGCCGCAGGATCCGGAAAAACAGCAACGCTGACAGAACGTGTTATACGCCGTATTGTAAACGGCGAATGTGATATTGAAAAAATGCTCATAGTTACCTTCACAAAGGCTGCTGCCGAGGAGCTCAGAATAAGGATACGACAAGAGCTTACGAAGAAGTCTATGGAAAACTTCAACGATACATCACTCAAGCTGAAGCTTATGGCACTCAATTCAGCACAGATAAGCACCATACACGGATTTTGCTCATCATTGATAAAGGAAAACTACGCCATGTTAGGCTTGCCGGCAGGAATGCGTATTGCAGAGGATTCTGAATCACTGCTTTTAAAAAAGCGGGTAATGGACAGAGTTATAGACAATTTCTATGAAAATGACGTTCCTGAAAAATTTGCCTGCAATGGATTTGAGGATA
>JAFYMA010000160.1 GCA_017556845.1 Clostridia bacterium
GCATATTGCGTTACCAATTTTTTGTCTTATCTGCAGTTTACCCAGACCATCATGTCGCATTCGCCGTTGTTTGCAAACGTATAATAAGGCTTGAAAACGAGCGGAACCTGCTCTTCGTCAGACGACTTTTTCCTGTAAAGACCGTCGAATTCCTTTTTTAAGCCTGCTGTAAGAGTAAGGTCTGGCAGCTTGTTCTTTCCGTTATCCACAACGGTTATTTCACAATCGCTGTTGACCGTCAATGCATTCAATTCATAATCGTTGAAGCATCTTTCAATGCAGTAAACAACAGGGCCGTAGCACAGAGCCGCTCTTCCGCAGTCGTATCTTACGTTCGGATGTGCTTCTACAAAGTATGCACTCATCTTGAAATCGACCGTTATTTCAAATTCATCCGTCATACCGTCAAGAACGATGTATCCGTTTTCTGATCTGTACGAAACGGGTGCAGTTATTTCAAAGTCATCGCACCATTCGGGAATGCGCAAAAATACCTTTTTGTACTTGTTGTTCGTTGCCTTTATCGTTACCTTACCGTTGAGCGGATATACTGTTTTCTGTTCAAGAGAGATATTATCGTTGTTGAGCGTGAGGGCTGCATACTGATTTATTACAAGTGCATCATTCTGCTCTGAGAAGAATACGTCGCCTATTCTTGCAAAAATTCTGTTTATATTGGGAGGACAGCAGGATGTCTGGAATATCTTCTGTCTTGTGCGTATAGGAAGCTTTGAACGCTTGTGATCTGCCATGCACGTTTCTTTTTCAAGTGAGTGCATATGTATTTCCAAGGGGTTTTCGTAGAAGAATGCAGTGCCGTCAGCAGACGTTGACGAAAGCAGGTTATTATACATTATACGCTCTATAACAGCACCGTATCTTGCGTCAAGACGCTTGTTCTGAAGTGAAAGACAGAACAGCAAAAGCGCAATAGCCGCACAGCTTTCCGTGTATGCCTTAAGGTTAGGCAGGTCATACGTTACCGTAAAGGCCTCACCCATACCGCTTGAGCCTATACCGCCCGTGATATACATACGCTTCTTCGTTATGTTATCGAATATTCTGTCGCAGGCATTCTGAAGCTCAACGTCCCCCGTTCTTTGTGCCGCTTCACTCATACCGATATAAAGATAAGCGGCTCTTACTGCGTGGCCTTCAGCCTCAGTCATTTCACGAACGGGCATATGATGCTGGTCGTATTTCAGATTTACTACGTTTGCATCAATAGACGGCTCGTCTGTCGTGCCTCTGATATCAATGAAATGCATTGCCATGTCAAGATACTTTTTGTTTCCCGTATGGTCGTACAGCTTTACGAGAGCAAGCTCGATTTCCTCGTGACCGGGAGTCTGGAATTTTGCTGTTTTTTCTGTGATGAACGCTTTTTCAATGCAGTCAGCAAATCTGAGCATTACGTTCAAAAATCTGTCCTTGCCGGTTGCCTTATGGTAAGCGATAGCCGCTTCTATAAGGTGTCCTGCACTGTAAAGCTCGTGAGCAGGACGGCGTACGAATCTGTTTTCGGGGTCGAGCTGCATAAAGTACGGGTTGAGATATCCGTCGGCCATCTGATTTTTTTCCATGCTTTCAACAAGCTCGTCGATTATCTTTATTTCTTCTGCACAGCAATCGTGATCGCTTGCATAAAGATATGATACTGCCTCTATCCATTTTGCAACGTCAGAGTCCTGTGCTACACCGGGCTTTATCTTGCCTTCGGTATAGTTGAAGCGAAGGGTATCAAATCTGCCCGTTTCTTCAAAACGCTCATAAACGCTTTTAATGCTTGAGTTTTTGTTCAGATTATAGCGATCAAGCCAGAATCCGTCGCCCAATTTAATGTTTTCGAATGAAATGTTTTTCATTTATTGCACCTGCCTTTATTAAAATTCTGATAATTTTATTTCTGCTTCCTCAACCGTTTCGTATGCCGAAAGAAGCTGTTCTTCTGCTTCTGTTTTTTTTCTGTCCAATTCCATAAGCCTTACATAGTCGCTTCCGCATTCGGATATCTGCTCTTCAAGCTCTTCAAGCTGTGCTTCAAGAGTATCAGCCAAAGCACGTGTCTTTTTTATCAGGTTTTCAAGCCGTCTTTTTTCTGCTTGATTTTTTTTGTTTTCAAAATATTTTGCCTTTCTGTCCGTCATAGACGGCGATCTTTCAGCTGTAGATCCGTTATCGTTTGAAAATCGTGAAAGATATGATATGTAAGAATCATACGATCCCTTATGATCAAGCAACGGCTGCTTTTCAATATCGAGTATCCTGCTCGCTAATTTGCTTATAAAGTATCTGTCGTGAGATACTGCTATAACGGTACCTCCAAAGCCGACGAGTGCCTGTTCAAGCACTTCTCTTGTAGGAATATCAAGGTGGTTAGTTGGTTCGTCAAGAAGCAGGACGTTGTTTTTACGCATCATCAGCTTTGCCATCGTCAAGCGAGCCTTTTCACCGCCCGAAAGATTGCATACCTGCTTTTTTATATCGTCGCCCTTGAAAAGAAATAAAGCCAATAAAGAGCGTATCTTCGTCTGACTTGCATCGGGAAATTCGTCCCACAATTCATCAATGACAGTTTTTTCATCGTGAAGCTGTTGGTTTTCCTGATCGTAGTAACCTATCCTTACGTTGTAACCGAATTCGTAAGTGCCTCCATCAGGATAGCTCCTGCCGTTCAGTATTTTTAAAAGCGTACTTTTGCCGCATCCGTTTTTACCCGTTATAAAGGCAAAATCACCTTTTTTGATGAGAAATGAAACATCGCCGAACAGTCTTTTTTCACCGTAAGATTTTGAGAGCTTTTTAACGGTCAGAATATCCTGACCCGATTCGCTTCCCGAATCGAACGTCATTCTGACAGCATCGGGCGCTTTGTCAGGGGCATCGAGCTTTACCATTCTGTCAATAGCTTTCTGACGGCTTTCCGCAGCAATAATGTTCTTTTCTCTGTTCCAACGCTTCTGCTGTTCAATGAACGCTTCCATATGGGCGATCTGCCTTTGCTGGTTTTCGTAATGCCTGCGTTGAATTTCCTTGTCCTTTTCCTTTGAATCTACGAACGATGTATAATTGCCTTTATAGATCTTTCCCTTGCCGTATTCTATATCAAGTATCTTCGTGCATACCTTGTCAAGAAAATATCTGTCGTGCGATACGGTTATCACCGTGGAAGAAAGGGGAGCTAATATTTCTTCAAGCCAGAAAAGAGTCTGTGTGTCAAGATGGTTCGTAGGCTCGTCGAGAAGCAGTATATCCGGCGGATTGAGTATCAGCTTGCCGAGGGCAAGACGTGTCTTTTGCCCGCCCGATAAGGTGTTTACGGGCTTTTGAATATCTTCACTTGAAAATCCGAGCTTTGTAAGAAATGACATAGCACGGCTTTTGTATTCGTATCCACCCATAGCGGCAAATCTGTCGTTGAGAGATGTGAAAGCTGAAATAACGCTTTCATCGCCGTTTTCTATTCTTGATTGCAAAGCGGCAATTTCGTTTTCGGTTTTTATTATGCTGCTGTACGCATCGAGCATTTCCTCGTATACCGTACGCTCTGAGCTTAGTACGGCATTTTGCGAAAGCATTCCTATCGTTTTTTCTTTAGATATGTATACACTGCCCTCAGTGGAGTCATATTCGCCCATGATTATTTTCAACAGAGAGGATTTGCCCGCGCCGTTCACACCGACAATGCCTAGCCGGTCGCCTTCATTCAGGGCAAAGCTGATACCGTCAAGTATTTTTTCAACACCGAATGACAGATGTATATTATCACAGCTGACTGAGATCATTTTTAAATATCCTTATTTGTTTACTGTCTGAATTGATACGAATAAAGGCGTTTGTAAATGCCGTTTTCGTTTTTCATAAGCTCCTCGTGAGTACCCGTTTCGGAAATACCGTCCTTGTCAAGAACGATTATTTCGTCTGCATTTTTTACCGTGGAAAGTCTGTGGGCAACAACGAGAACCGTTCTGCCGCAAGTAAGCTCATCCAAAGCACTCTGGACGAGCATTTCCGTTTCATTATCCAAAGCACTTGTGGCTTCATCGAGAATAAGAATGGGAGGATTTCTTAAGAATACACGGGCAATTGAGATACGTTGCTTCTGACCGCCGGAAAGCTTTATGCCTCTTTCGCCGACATTTGTGTCATATCCTTTCGGAAGAGTCATTATGTAATCGTGTATGTTAGCGCATTTTGCGGCACGCACGATATCCTCTTCATTCGTATCAATGCTGCCGTATGCGATGTTTTCGCGTATCGTGCCGTTGAACAGGAATACGTCCTGTGAAACTATTCCTATGGCGGAACGCAGGCTCTTACGGCTTAATAAGCGTATGTCAACGCCGTCAAGCGTGATCTCGCCGTCCTGTATTTCATAAAATCTCGGTATAAGATTGCAAACCGTAGATTTTCCGCCGCCCGACGGGCCGACGAGGGCAACGGTCTTTCCTTTTTCTATCGTAAGATCAAGACCGTGTATTACGTTTTTACCGTTGTCACCGTACGAAAACGTAACATTTTTAAAGCAGATCTGTCCTTGCGGATCTTCAAGCGTTAACGCTTCTGAATGATCCTGCTCTGTCGGGGTATCCATTATTTCGGCAAAGCGAGAAAGTCCCGTCATACCCTCCTGAAGCTGTTCGAAAAGTGAAACGAAACGCTTTATGGGATCAAGAAACATCGTTATGTAAAGGAAGAACGCCGTAAACTCGCCTATGTCAATGATGCCGTTGTAAAAGAACAGTCCGCCTGCGAATATAACGGTCAAGTAAAGAACGTCGGAGAAAAACGTCATTCCCGAATGGAATGTACTCATAGCTCTGTAAGCCTCACCCCTGCAATTCTTAAACTTTTCGTTTTCTACGTTGAATTTTTCAATTTCCGCATCTTCAGCAGTATATGCTCTTGTAATACGAATGCCTGCAATTGCAGTTTCGATATCAGCGTTTACCTCAGCTATCTGTTCACGGCTTTTTTTGAACGCGTTGTTCATTCTGTTACGCATTTTGAATGCAAAGAAGATGATAAGCGGAACGGCGAGGAAGATTATTAAAGTAAGCGGCAGACAAATACCTGCAAGGATAATAAACGAGCCTATGAACATTATCAAGGCTAAAAACAGATTTTCAGGGCCGTGGTGAGCAAGCTCAGCCACTTCAAAAAGGTCGTTGACTATTCGTGACATAATGACGCCCGACTTGTTTTCGTCAAAATATGAAAACGGAAGCTTTTCAAGATGTGTGAACAGATCCTTTCGCATATCCGCCTGAATGCGCACGCCCACAATATGACCGTAGTAAGAAACGAAATAATTGAACAGACACTTCAGTGCGTATATGCACAAAAGCGCAACAGACCAAGCGATAAGCAGACGCAGCTTTTGATTTGGAACGTAATCGTTGATGATATTCTTCGTTATCATCGGGAAAAACAGATCGGCAACGGCTATCATAAACGAGCATACCATATCGAGTATAAAAAGCCTTTTGTGCGGTCTGTAATATTTTAAAAATCTTCCTATAAGCTTCATTATCATGATCCTTTACTATTTAAAACAAGACAATTTTAACATAATTAACAACGTATATCAATTATGAAATGTCAATAAATATTTAAAAACTTTTAAAAATTAACGAAAAAAAGCGCGATGCAGATATATTATAATTATACAGTGTGAAATTCTCTTGAAGAGGTGGATATAATGGGTGGAAAAATAACGGTCATAGGAAGCTATATGGCGGATGTCACGATGTATGTCGATGAATTTCCAAGGGCGGCAGATGCGGTTTTTGCTACACATTCTAAGGTTTCATCCGGGGGCAAGGGCTCAAACCAGGCGGTTGCTGCTCATAGACTTGGGGCAGACGTATTCTTTGTGGCAAAGCTCGGAATGGATATTTTTGCCGATATGGCACTCGATTTTTACAGAAAAGAGGGAATGAGTACACAGTATATATCAAGAACGGAAAGATCTCATACAGGAATTGCAGGTATAACAGTCAATAACAAAACAGGTGAAAATAAAATAGCACTTGACCCCGGTGCTAATATGCTTTTATCTAAGGAAGATGTATATAATGCGGAAAAGATAATATCGGAAAGCGATATTCTGCTTATGCAAAACGAAATTCCAACGGATGCTCTGTACGCTGCTCTGGAGCTTGCAAAAAAATACGGTATACCGACCGTGTTTGATCCCGCTCCGGCAAAGGAAATACCCGTTGATATATTGAAAGCGGCTACGTATATAACGCCTAATCAGGCTGAGGCGGAATTTTATTTCGGTTATCCTGCAGATACTCTTAAAAACGCTACATCGGTCGTAAAGCTGATGTATTTCAGCGGGTACAGAAATCCGATCATAACCGCAGGAAGCGAAGGGGCGGTATATTGGGGAGATCACGGTTATAACATAGTAAAGGGAATAAAGTGCAATGCGGTTGATACTACGGGAGCGGGAGATGCATTCAACGGTGCATTGGCTGTTGCTCTGGCAGAGGGAATGATAGTCACCGATGCACTTGAGTTCGCAAACGCCGCAGCATCAATTTCAGTAACACGTTACGGAGCAGCATCCTCTATGCCGAACCGAATGGACGTAGATGACGTATATCTTCATTTCTATGGTAAGGATTATTAAAAGTCAGGAAATTTTGCTTTATAAAGAAAAACGCTTTTAATAAAACGTATTTACAAATTCGTTTAAGTATGGTATAATCAAAACAGTGAATGCAGTAATCATTTTGATTAATGTTTTTTACATAACTATGTGCTTGACTGTATGGTATGGCTTTTTATAAAATAACGATCGGAGTTAATGTATGAATCAGGAAAATCTAAAAAATGATCTTACGATTTTAGTCTGCAGCTGCGATACATATGAAGATTTGTGGATACCGTTTTTTACACTTTTAAAAAGGTATTGGTCGCCACTGGATATTCATATAATTTTTAATACGGAAAGCAAGAGCTTTTCTATGGACGGTCTGGATATTCAATGTGTACACTCGCCCAATGAAAAAAGATATGGA